>JADDPV010000274.1 GCA_016781705.1 Rubrobacter sp. | reverse complement strand
CCGAACATCGTCGCCATCGGGTGCAGTCCTGACGCCGAGCCGGAGATCCTAGCGTAGCTCTCGGAGAACGTGCTGATGACGGGCGACGGCGAGGAGGACTTCCGGGGCCTCCTTGCCTGGATCTCAGCTTCACTTTCGCCGGCAAACCAGAGCTCGGCCTCTCCCCTACCGCCGACGCGCCCGGCCCGGTCTCCCTGGCGAAGGCGCCGTCCGGGCACCTCGAGGCGGCGGAGAGCGGGACGGCGCCCTCGCCCGGCTCTTCGAGGAGGCGTTCGTCGCGGGGTTGCGGGAGCCTGGCAACCGCCCCGGTGCGGACCAGTGGAAGCGGGCGCTGGCGCGGACGGCGGACCCGCTCGTCCCCTGCCGCAACGCTCACTCGTGCGAGAAGCGGTGGTTCGTCTTCTCCGGCAGCACCCGGCCCCGCTGCCCCTTCTGCGGCGCGCCGCTGCGAGAGATGATGCCCGTGCTCGGCTTCTACGGCGAGCGGAGGCCGGGGCAGTTCGCCTCCGAGGGGCACCGACCCGTCGTGTGGGAAAACCAGCACCTCTACGCTGGCACGTCTACGACAACCCTCCATCGGCAAGCCTCCCGACCACGCACCTCTCTCCGGGCTACTTCGCCCCCGCAACGGGCACTGGCTCCTCGTCAACCAGAATCCCCCTTCCATGAGCGTCTTGGGCCCCATCTTCGCCGGCGGCTACGTCGAGCTAGGAGAGGGCATGCGGATGCGCCTCTCCAAACAGCCCGACGGCCGCCTCGCCGTGTTCAACATGGTCGGAGGTTAAGGGTCTTGGTCGCAAAGAGCCGGAGGAGCCCGCTAGACACCCTCCTCCGCAGGCCCGTTGCGGTCGCCATAACCGTCTACCAGCGCCGCCTCTCACCGCTCAAGGGCTTCTCCTGCGCCCACCGCGTCCTGCACGGCGGCGACTCGTGCTCGCAACACGCAAAGGCGCTGGTGCTGCGGCTGGGTCCGCTCGCGGCGCTGACCCCGGCGCGGGAGCGTCTCGGGGCATGCCGGGAGGCGAATAAAACGCTGCGGACAGAGGCCCGGGCCGGGTCATCCACCGCGTCGTCGTGGGAGATCGGGCGGAGGCGCCAGGGGAGGCGGCGATGGTTCCGCTGGAGGCGCCGCCGCTCACGCGACGCCGCCGAGGACCTTTTCGAGTCCGAGGACTCCGGTGGCGACGCTTCTGGATGCGAGTCGGAGTCCATCGAGTGCGACTCCTGCGACTGCGGGCTCGACTGCAGCCCTTGAACCTTTCGCGGGGACGCTGTGATGTGAGATCATCCCCGGTCGTGAAGCGTTTCCAGAGAGGGCAGAAGCCGAGGCCAGGGAATCTAGTCGGATGCCCGTCGGCCCTCCTGGAGGACGGCGTTGTCTCCGAGGCCCCCATCGTCTTCGACGCGAGCTACTTCGGAAAGGACGAGAACCACACGCTCTCCGACGACAGGCACCTCGTCTCCTATAATCAGCGGCGCTCACCCGAGGGTACCGTCGGAGCGCCTGGAGGCCGGGGCGGCGTCGCCGAGGTCTTCCGGGTGGATCTCGACGGGCTGCCGGGAAGGGGTCCGCGGGCTGGTCTTCGTCATGACGATAGAAGGCGAGGGGACGCTGTCACACGCCTTCCGTGGACACTTGCGACTCCTCTCCGGCGGCGAGGTAATTCGCAACCCTCTCTCCGGCGTGGAGTTCGGAGGCGCCCCGGCGGACGCCCTGGTCCACAGCGACATCGAGGTCCGCTCCCACCTCGTCACATTCGCCATCGCCGTGATTGGCGTCAAACCGCATGCCCAGAACTCCAAACCGGCTCGAAAAGCTCGGCTGCCGTGGGACCAGAGTCAAGGCTGAGGCCTGCGTGACCGACCCGAAGCGGCGCTTCTCGGACAGGGCAGGGAACTACGCGAAGCACCGCCCCGGCTACCCGAAGGCCGTCCTGGACCTCCTCAAAGATAAGTGTGGCCTTACGAAGGACTCGGTAGTCGCGGACGTCGCCTCCGGGACAGGCCTGCTCTCCGAGCTGTTCCTGGAGAACGGCAATAGGGTCTACGGCGTCGAGCCCAACGACGAGATGCGAGAGGCTGGTGAGTCGTACCTCGCAGGTTACGAATCCTTCGCGAGCATCGCCGGGACGGCGGAGGCTACGACGCTCGACAGCGGGAGCGTCCACTTCGTCGTGGTCGGGCAGGCGTTCCACTGGTTCGACCCCGGCCTGACACGCGCCGAGTTCGCACGCATCCTCAAGCCCGGCGGGTGGGTCGCGCTGCTGTGGAACGAGATGCGTGAGGGGGCGACGCCGTTCATGGGCGCTTACGAGCGTCTGATCCGGACGTACAAGACCGAGGCGTACAGGCCGTTTGACCTCGAGGGGGAGGTTCGGCGCTTCTTCGGGTCCGGCGGCTTCGAGACCCGCCCCTTCCGACACCACCAGGCCTTTGACCTCGATGGGCTGAAGGGCCGCCTGCTCTCCTCGTCCTACGTACCGGACGAAGGTGAGCAGGGGCACGAGGTGATGATACAAGACCTCGAAGCCCTTTTCCGGGCGCACCAGCGAGACGGGCGGGTAGCTATCGAGTACGAGACGCCGGTGTATTTCGGGCGTCTCGGGTAGGGCTTTAACGCGGTTTTTACCGATGTCCCAGAAATCCGTGCTGTATACTTGGGCGAGGTAGGAGAAGCTCGGAAGGAGGAAACCCCATATGCCGGTATCTCTATCCAAGGGCGGGAACGTCTCGTTGAGCAAGGAGGCTCCGGGGCTGAAGAACATAGTGATCGGGCTCGGCTGGGACACGAGGTCCACCGACGGCTCGGACTTCGACCTGGACGCGAGCCTGTTCATACTCAAGGAGGACGGTAAGGTCCGCAACGACTCGGATTTTATCTTCTACAACAACAAGACCAGCTCCGACGGCGCGGTCGAGCACCTCGGCGACAACCTCACCGGCGAGGGCGCGGGCGACGACGAGCAGATAAAGGTGAACCTCGACGCCGTCCCGCAGGACGTGGCGAACCTCTCGGTGGGCGTGACGATCCACGAGGCCGATCAGCGCAGGCAGAACTTCGGGATGGTCTCCAACGCCTTCATCCGGGTCATCAACGGCGCGGACAACTCCGAGATCGCGCGCTACGACCTCTCCGAGGACGCCTCCACCGAGACGGCGATGGTCTTCGGCGAAGTGTACCGGCGCGGCGGCGAGTGGAAGTTCAAGGCAGTGGGCCAGGGCTTCGCCGGGGGGCTTGGGCCCCTGGCCCGCAACTACGGCGTCAACGTCTAGACGACTTCCAGACGACGTTTCGCGGCGAAGGCGCCCCGGCCGGCTCTATTCGGCCGGGGCGTTGTTGCACAGATTCATGGGGAGGTGAGAGCGGCCGTGCCGATCTCGTTAAACAAGGGGGGCAACGTCTCCCTGAGCAAGGAGGATCCCAACCTCAAGAGGGTCGTCGTGGGGCTGGGGTGGGACGTGCGGGCGACGAGCGGCGTGGACTACGACCTCGACGCATCGGTCTTCATCCTCAACGAGAGCAACAAGGTCCGCAGCGACTCGGACTTCATCTTCTACAACAACCTCCGCTCGCCAGACGGCGCGGTCGAGCACACCGGCGACAACCTCACCGGCGAGGGCGCGGGCGACGACGAGCAGGTGAAGGTGGACCTCGAGAGGGTTCCACCAGAGGTGCAAAAGCTCGTCTTCAGCGTCACCATCCACGAGGCCGAATCCCGCCGCCAGAACTTCGGGCAGGTCTCCGAGGCGTTCATCCGGGTCGTCAACGGGGACACGGACAACGAGATCGTACGCTACGACCTCTCCGAGGACGCCTCCACCGAGACGGCGATGCTCTTCGGGGAGGTCTACCGGCGCGGCGGCGAGTGGAAGTTCCGGGCCGTCGGCCAGGGCTTCGAGGGGGGACTGGGCGCGATGGCGCGCAACTTCGGCGTCAACGTCGGTTGAGGTAGGGTCTATCGTGGACTTCGTCAGAGGACAGAAGTCGAAGCTCTCGGCTCTCACACGCACGCAAGAACTCGTCGTGGGGTTGGGCGTCGAGGCGCCGGGCTCTCCGGTCTTCGACGTGAGTTGCTTCGGCGTCGACGAAAGCGGCAAGCTCTCCGACGACCGCTACTTCGTGTTCTACAACCAGAAGCAGTCGCCGGAGGGTGAGATCTCGGCTTTGGGCGCGCGCGACGGGGACCGGGAAACCTTCCGCATAAACCTCTCGCACCTCCCCCAGAAGATCCACAAACTGGTCTTCGCGATCACCCTCGACGGCGCCGGCACGATGTCGCAAGTTTCTCGAGGACACCTGCGGATCACCGCGGGCGGCGCCGAGGTCGCGCGGTTCCCGTTCGCGGGGGTCGACTTCGGGCAGGAGAAGGCGATCATAGCGGGCGAGCTGTACCGCAAAGGCGAATGGCGCTTCGCCGCCGTCGGTCAGGGCTTCAACGGCGGCCTCTCCGCGTTGCTGGAGCATTTCGGCGGCGAGGAGATAGAGGATTCAGCCCCGACCACCGCACCGCCGGCAGCACCGTCGGCCGCACCTCCGCCGCCCACGCCGCCACCGCCAGCCTCGGCCCCGCCGAAGGTGAGCATCAGCAAGATCACGCTGGACAAGAAGGGCGACAAGCAGACCGTCGATCTGAGCAAGGCGGGCGCCGCGGGGCGTCCGATCCACGTGAACCTCAACTGGGACACCGGCGCCCGGAGGGGCGGCGGCTTCTTCGGCTTCGGCGGGGGGAACGCGCCGGACCTGGACCTCGGGTGCATGTACCGCCTGAAGAACGGCGAGATGGGCGTGATTCAGGCGCTGGGCGGGAATTTCGGGAGCAAGAGCCTCTCGCCGTACATCTTCCTCGACAAGGACGACCGGAGCGGGTCGGCGGCCGACGGGGAGAATTTGTACCTGTACCGTCCCGAGGAGATAGATCTGGTGATGGTCTTCGCGTTCATCTACGGTGGGGCGAGCGACTTTACCAGCGTCGGCGGGCGCATGACGATCACGGACGGCTCTGGGGATCAGATCTTTATCCAACTCGATAGCCCCGACCGGGGCCGCAACTTCTGCGCCATCTGCACCGTGCGCCCCGGCGGCGGCAAGTCCGTCGAGATCACCAAAGAGGAGCAATACTTCCGCGGTCACCGCGACGCCGACCAGCGCTACGGCTTCGGGTTCCGCTGGACGAGGGGTTCCAAGTGACGCCGGGGCCAAAAGAGGGTCCAGCGAGATCACTGCCGGCCGGAAGGAACGACCGAAAGTGAGGCCGCCGCGTGCAGTTCGCTAGAGGCCAGAAATCCAAGCTCGAGGCCCTCACCCCGGCGACCGACCTGACGGTAGGCTTGGGCGTAGAGGCGCCAGCCTCTCCGGTCTTCGACATAAGCTGCTTCGGCGTGGACGAGAACAATCAGCTCACGGACGATAGGTATTTCGTCTTCTACAACCAGAAGGAGTCGCCGGAGGGCGCGCTGGCCCTGCTCGGTCCGCAAGATGGCGACCGGGAAGCGTTCAGGGTGGACCTCGCGCGGCTACCATCGACCATCCGCAAGCTGGTCTTCACCATCACTCTGGACGGCCCGGGCACGATGTCGCAGGTCTCGCGCGGGCATCTGAGGATCACCGCCGGCGGTACCGAGGTCGCCCGGTTCGGCTTCGCTGGGAGCGACTTCGGGCAGGAGAAGGCCATCATCGCCGGCGAGATCTACCACAAAGACGTCTGGCGCTTCGCCGCCGTCGGCCAGGGTTTCAACGGGGGCTTGAGCGCGCTCCTCGAGCACTTCGGCGGAGAGGAGGTGGAGGAAGACTCCTCCGCGCAGGCTACCGCCACGCCACCGCCCGCCGCCCCGGACCTCTCGAAGAGGGTGTTGCTCGACAAGAAGCTCGAGCGGGAGGCGCCGCAGTTGCTGTCGCTGGCGAAGAAGGCGCAGGTCAGCCTGGAGAAGGCGAACCTCGCCGACCACCGGGCGAAGGTCGCGCTCTGCCTCGACATCTCCGGCTCGATGTCCTCGCTGTACCGCTCGGGGAAGATACAGCGCTTCGCCGAGAAGGTGCTGGCGTTGGGCACGCGCTTCGACGACGACGGCTCCATCGACATCTTCCTTTTCGGGCGCGACGCCCACGTCGTGGGCGAGATGACGGTGGACAACTTCGCCGGCTTCGTCGGGCAGACCCTGGGCCGTTACCCGCTGGAGGCCGGCACCCACTACGGCAAGGCGATACGCGAGATCCGCGCCTTCTACTTCCCAGATGGGCGGGGCAAGGAGCGTCGCTCTGCGGTGGCCTCCGAGCTGCCGGTCTACGTGATGTTCCTGACCGATGGCCAGACCCACGACGAGGAGACTACCAGGCAGCAGCTGGTGTGGGCCGCCTACGAGCCGATCTTCTGGCAGTTCATGGGCATCGGCAAGTCGAGCAAGGACGCCGGGGCGAGGAAACGGCGTGGCTTCTTCTCGGGCCTCTTCTCCAGCGACTTCACCTTCCTGGAGCAGCTCGACGTCCTGGAGGGGCGCTACGTGGACAACGCCAGCTTCTTCAGCGTGGAGGACCCGGAATCCGTCCGGGACGACGAGCTATACGACCTGTTGATGGGAGAGTACCCAAGCTGGGCGCGGGGAGCACCCTCGAGGGGTTTGATCCGATAGCGTCCAATGGACGCTCCGGGTCACGACCGTGGCGACAAAAAGGGAGGATATGCAGAGATGGGCGTGAACCTCACCAAAGGGCAGAAGATCTCATTGGAGAAAGAGGCCGGCGGTGCCCTCTCGCGCGTCGTCATGGGCCTAGGCTGGGACGTGGCGAAGCCGAGGGGACTCAGAGGCCTCTTCGGCGGCGGGGGAGGCTCTATAGACTTGGATGCCTCGTGCGTGATGTTCGACGAGGCGGGGCGGGCGGTCGACACGATCTACTACGCCCAGCTCTATAGCAAGGACGGCTCGATAGTCCACACCGGCGACAACCTCACCGGTGCGGGCGAGGGCGACGACGAGCAGATCATAGTGGACCTCTCCCGCGTCCCCGAGAGCGTGAAGACCTTGATGTTCGTGGTCAACTCGTTCACGGGTCAGGACTTCGGCCAGGTCGAGAACGCGTTCTGCCGCCTGTCGGACGAGGCGACGGGGCGTGAGATCGCACGCTACGACCTCTCCTCGCGCGGCAACCACACCGCCCAGGTGATGGCGAAGGTCTACCGGCACGGGGGTGAGTGGAAGATGCACGCCATCGGCGAGAACGCCTCCGGCCAGACCTTCCGCGACCTGATGCCCACCATGACCGCCAACCTCTAAGAACCCCACCGTGTACTCACCCCCGCAACCGGGTTCCGGCCTACCCGAACGTGCGAGCGCCACCGCGAGCGTCGCCACGGGCGTCGCCACGAAGCCGCCGTTGCTGCACCTCCTCACAGTCGAGCGTGAGGACAACCCGCTGCGCCGTTACGGTTACGTCTCACCCCACATCGGCAAGCTCGCCCCGCTCGACGCCGGCGCTCTGGACGAGATAGCCCGGCTCGCCGCCGCCTCCCTGCCGGCCCCCACCTCATCGTTCGGCGCCACGCTCGTCGTCGGCATGGCAGAATCCGCCCTGTTGCTCGCGTGGTTCCTGGCCGGGAGGCTCGGCGGCGAAGAGGAGTTGAACCTGCGCTTCACGACCCGCGAGCGCCGGCCCGCCCACGGCGGCAACGGCGCGGGCCACGCTTTTCTGGAACCCCACTCGCACGGCCCGGTACACTCGCTCGCCCTGCCCCCTGGCCGCTCGTACTCGCGGGTCGTGGTCGTCGAGGACGAACTGACGACCGGGGCGACGCTCAGGAACCTCCTCCTCGCGATCCCGAACGTCTCCCCATGCTGCCAGGTCGTCACCCTCTCGGACGGCCGCCCGGAAGGGTCACGCGAGCGCCTGCGCGAGGAGATGCGCAGCCTCGGCGTCGAGCTCTCGGTCGCGGACCTCTCCCTCCTCGCCGGGGACTCTCCCCAGCCCCCAGCCCGCAACGGGCTCGCGCCGTCGGCCTCGCCAACCCCACACAACCCCTTTTCCCGTCCGATGGGGGTGCTGGGCGAAGCCGTGAAGGAATCGCGGCGCCGCTGGCTCGCTTCACGTCCCGATTGCCTGTACGTCCTCGGGGAGAGCGTGGACGTGGCGATGGCGCTTTGGGGGTCGCTACCGCCCGACGAGCGTCCGGCCTTCCGCCACGTGACCCGCAGCCCCTGGCTCGTGGACGGCGGGGCCATAACCAGCCGGCTGGACCTGTGCGCCCCCTTCGTCCCGCGCCACTTCCTCTACAACTGGGCCGGGGAGGCTCCGCCGCGCCGCGGCCTGCTCGTCGGCGAGCGTTCGACCGCGCCCGTAGCCTGGCGGCTGCGCCGGTTCCTGCGCTCGCGCGGCATCGAGGCCGAGTCGGTCGAGGTCCCCCCCAAGTAATGATAAACACGCCCTGGCCGGACCTCTTCCTCTACGCAAAACCCGCCGGCGAGGTGGACCCTTACGATCCGGCGAACACCCCCCTCTTCAGGGGCGAGGAGGCATTCGCGCCCGACGTAGCGGGCTGGCGCCGCTGGTCCAAACCCTCCCCCGAGCCGCGCCTGGACGCTGCCTTCGAGCGGTTGCTGCTCGCCTCCATCGAGCGCGAGAAGGACGCCGTCCTCGGCATGGTCGAGGCCCTGGCCGACCGCGTCGCCGTCGCCGCTCCCTCGCCGCCGGTGCTGGTCTCCATCCTGCGCGCGGGCGTGCCCGTTGGCGCGCTACTGGCGCGGTCGCTGAAGCGCCGCTTCGGCGCGCCCGTCCCGCTGGTCGCGCTCTCGCTCTTCGACGGGCTCGGCTGGGACGCAGCCGCCCTCGAGTCCGCGCTGGCCGACCACCCCGGACGGCCGGTCGTCTTCGTGGACGGCTGGACCAGCGGCGGGGGCGTGGCGCGGGAGCTGCAAAGGTCTTACGCGCGCTGGCTCGACTCTGGCCGGCCCGACTTCACCGGCGGCGAGGGCCCGCGCCTCGCCGTCCTCTGCGACCCGCGCGGGCTCGCCGACTTCTCGGCCGTGCGGGCCGACCGCTTCGTCCCGTCTTCCCTGTTCACCGCCCCCGAGACTCTAGGCTTCTCCCGAGGCTTCGCCACCGCGGACGGCGGCATGTTCCGCGTCTACGAGTTCCCGAAGGTTCTGTTGAAGCCGGTCCTCATCGAAGCCTGGATGCGAGAGGACGAGCCCACCCCCGTCCCCGAGGGTCCCTTGGTCCAACCCCCGCCCGCCCCGCCCGGCTGGCGCATGCACGTCAACGAGGTCGTGCGCGCCCTCGTCAACCGCAACCCCCGTGAGATCCTCCTGCGCGACGATAAGGCCACCGCCACCGAAGCCCTGGCGCCGGTCCTGCATCTGTGCCGGCTGCGCGGCGTACCCGTGCGTTACGGTCGCGAGGAGGTCACCGGTTGGGGAGCGGTCGCGGCGGCGCGGATGCAAGATTAACGTGGAGCCACGCCGCGCCCTCGTCCTCGATCTCGACTACACGCTGTTGCACCTCGAAGCCACGCCCCGCGCCATCGAAGTCCCGGGTCGCACCCGCTCGGCCTACCTCGCGGCCGCGACCGCCGAGGCGTTGGCGGACCTGCAAGAGCGGCACGACCTCTTCCTCTCCACCGCCCGCTCCTGGCACGGCACCGAGCCCGTAGTCGAGGGTCTCGCCCGGCGCGGCGTCGACGTCTCCGGCGTGATCCTCGAAGATGGCGCGCTCCTCGGGCCGGCCAGAGAGCATCACCCGCTAGAACCCGGCCGCGACTGGGAGGGGCTGCGGCGCGCGCTCGACGGCGCGGCCCCGGAGATCCCCCCGTTCGTCTGGCAGGAGGACTTCGAGGCGTGCCTGGTGGCGCGGGCGGCGACGCCGGCAGAGGCCGAGGCGCTGCTCGCACGTCTGCGCGAGGAGGCGCTGCGCCTCGACCCGACGCTGCGCGCTTTCCGGGACGGACGCAAGGCTTACCTGACCGGCGCGAAGGCAGACAAGTGGACCACGCTCGAGGCGTTGCTAGGCCCGGATCGCGCCGCGGGGGCCATCGGCGTCGGCGACGGGGCCAACGACCTGTGCTGGCTCCGCCGAGTCTCCCTACCCTGCACGCTCGCGGGCGCGGCGCCCGAGATCGTCGCGCTCGTGCAGGAGCGGGGCGGGCTCGTCTCGGAGGACGGCGGGCACGGGGGCATCGCGGGGTTATTGATCGAGATAGCCTCCGCCCCCGGCGAAAAACTGGCTAGCTCCGCGGCACCGTAGGTCTTGGCCGTCCTCCCAGAAGCCTATCTGAATAACCTGCCGATCAGAAGCAGAAGAGCGTGCCCCCGAGGAGCACGAGGATCTGGGCGAGGACTCATCTCTCCTCATGGCCGGCGACGGCCAGGACGACGACCACCACCGCCGGCGCCGCGCAGGTCCCTGCGAGTCTTGCCTTGAACCAGACACGGGACCAGAGACCGCGCCCGCCTTCGTCTCTTACCGAATATACTCGAGAAACCGTTTGCTCCGCCGTCTTGCGGAGAACGAGCCGGTGATGGGATTGTCCAGCACGACGCCTTGGCGAGCCATGGTGCGATTCGCTCCTTGGTCGAGGCTTGCCCGTTCCGAGGCAAACATGACACGCAGTGAGGTGAGGCGCAACCTCGGGCTGGCGCAATACGGACGGCGTTCGCAAGAAGAACCGATCGGGGTGATCCGGCACGCCTACTTCTTGCGCGAGAACGCGTTGCCCATCCGAGCCCCCTGCTGGAACCACTCGTCGGTGGCCCGCGACGTTTACCGAATGGTTTCTAACGGTTCTGCAGCCGCTGCTGTATGACGGAGAGGAGTTGGTGTAGCTCATTCTGCTGGAGAGAGGAGGTACGGGCGATGACGTCGTCGAGGTTGGACCTCCCTACCAGGCCCATCTCGGAGGACTGGACGAGCACGGCGCCCTGCCCCGTGAAGTCGAGCTGCTTCTCCTCGCCGGAGCTGCGGCCGCCGACGAAAGACCTCGCCATCCCGAACATCCCGCGCATGTAGCCGTAGTCGTAGCGGTAGGAGGGTGAGGGCATGTCCGCCCACCCGAGCAGCGCGTCCTCGTCCACCCTGACCGGCGGCTCGATAAAATGGACCGGGCCGTTGGAGGAGGCGAGGAATTTGCCGGTGCCGAGTAGGGTCAGGTAGCCGGGGACCGTGGACTCCTGGCACACGAGCGAG
Organism: Rubrobacter sp.; assembly: GCA_016781705.1. Lineage (GTDB taxonomy): Bacteria > Actinomycetota > Rubrobacteria > Rubrobacterales > Rubrobacteraceae > Rubrobacter_F. The sequence goes on along the minus strand of JADDPV010000274.1, from coordinate 1,903 downwards.
GGCTCGAAACCCAGCACGTTCGCGCTCCTCACCGTCAGGTTGCCGTCTTCGAGGTCGTAGGAGTCTATGTTGTTGCCGCGGTCGCCGAGGATGAGCTTGCCCTGGCCGGTGGCGACGACGAAGTCGTTGGCGTAGAGCGGGGAGTTGAAGCTCTGGCGGACGAGCGCGTCGTAGGCGCCGGCGCTCACGGACTCGAAGCGCAGGGCACCGTAGTAGGCGATCATCTTCCCCTTCTGGATGAACGCCTCGCCCCGCACGTCCATGCAGAAAGCGTAGGAGTTGACGTTGTCGTTGGCGGGCAGGGTCTGGGAGTTGAAGATCATCGATTGCCCCCCCTCTCGGCGGCCTGGATGTACACGGTCCCCTGCCCCGTGAACTTTAGTTGGTAGCTCTCCCCGGAGGACTGTCCCACGAACGTCTTCCAGCCCACGTCGGTGACGAGGTCGGATCTGAGGTTTCCCCGGTGACCGACGTAGGCCTGGGGGTCGGCGAAGATGGGCCGGTCGGACGTCACGTCGAGCGCGATGGCGTCCCCGTCGGAGACGATGGCGAGCTCGCCGGAGCCTTCGAGCGTGGTGGTAAACATGCCCGAGCCGGTCGCCGCGCCCCGGATGAGCCCCCCCATCCCCTGGTTGCCGAGGAAGACGGTGCCGCTACGGAGACGGCCATCGTAGGCCAGGAGGCTCCCGCTCTCGGCGAAGAAGGTCTCTCCCCGCAAGGAGATCATGGTGACGTGCATACCGTAGAAGGCGTAGAGGACCTCGCCGGTGCCGCGGGCGCTCATGAGCGTCATGCGCTCCCCGGTCACGGAGCGCATGGCCGTGCCTTGCATCCCCTCGGAGCCGCTGGAGGAGGGGGCGAACTCGACGTGGCCGGTGTAGGCGATCATGGACCCCCGCCTGGCGAAGACCTCCTCGTTCCGGATGCGCACCGAGAGCATCTTGTCGTTGATGAGGGAGTACTCGGGCACCTGCGGTCACCTCCTCTCGCTCGGCTGGATGTACACGACCCCCTGGCCGGTGAACTTTAGCTGGTAGCTCTCCCCGGAGGACTGACCGACGAACGTCTTCCAGTTCACATCGAAGACGAACTCCTGGCGGACGTCGCCCTTGTAGCCGATGAACGCGTCCGGGTCCACGAACAACGGATCGTGCGGGGAGACCTCCAACTGTATCGCCGTGCCGTCGGAGATGGCGGCGACCTGCCCATACCCCTCCAGGGTCGTGGTGAACAGGCCCTGCCCGGAGGTCGCGCCGCGCAGGCCGGCGAAGACGGTGTTGGTGCGCAGACCGTCGTCGAAGGCGAGGAGGCTGCTGCTCTCTATGAAGATCCTCTCCTGCTGGAGGGGGATGACGACGACCTCCGCGGCGTTCTCGGCGAGGTAGACCCGCCCCGTGCCGCTCGACGACATCAGGGGCATCCCCTCCCCGCCGGCCCGGCGCTTGAGGGCGCCGAAGAGCCCCTCGCCGCCCAGGATGGACTTGTCGAACTTGATCTGCCCGTCGTATGCCACCATCGAGCCCGCCCGCGCCATCACCCGCTCGTTCTGAAGCGTCACCTCCAGGAGCCTCTTGTTCTCCAGCCGAAAGGCCGTCACCTCTACGTCCTCCTCTCCGACCTTGAAAGCACTCAGAGCAACCTTATCCCGCTTTCCCGCGGGGGGCAAGCCCCGGACAGGCTCACGCCAGGCCACCCCGAGCGAAGCTAATCTCCGCCGCCGTTGCCGCCGCCACCGTCTCCCCCTCCATCACCCCATTCGAGCCAGCCGCCACCGTCATCGTTGTTCCCCCAGTCGTAGGCTGCACCATCGTTTCCCCGGCGGCGCCGGCGGCGACGCTTCCTCCCCAAACCCCATAAGACGGCGACGAAGATCACGCCGGGGATAAGGAAGGCCAAGTCGTCT
>JADDPV010000209.1 GCA_016781705.1 Rubrobacter sp. | reverse complement strand
TTTAACTGGGACCACTTCTACCCGCTCTACGGTGACCCCGACGGGAAGCACTTCGAGTGCTGGACGATGCTCGGGGCGATGGCCGAGGTGACGGAGAGGGTGGAGTTCGGGGCGCTGGTGACGTGCAACTCGTACCGGAACGCGAACTTGCTAGCGGACATGGCGCGCACGGTGGACCACGTCTCGGGCGGGCGGCTTATCCTCGGGATCGGCGCCGGCTGGTTCAGGAAGGACTACGACGAGTACGGCTACGAGTTCGGTACGGTGGGCGATCGCTTGCGGGCGCTGGGCCGCTCGATGCCGGTGATCGAGGAACGTCTCTCGAAGCTGAACCCGGCGCCGACGCGCGACATACCCGTCCTCATCGGGGGCGGCGGGGAGAAGGTGACGCTGCGCATCGTCGCCCGGCATGCGAACATCTGGCACGGGTTCGGCGACCCCGAGGGGATCGCCCGCAAGAGCCGCATCCTGGACGACTGGTGCCGGAAGGTGGGGCGCGACCCGAGCGAGATCGAACGCTCCACCACCATCCGCCCGAACCAGATCAAGGACGCGGACCGTTACGTCGAGAACGGGATAGAGCACCTGATGCTCGGCTTCTCGGGTCCCGACTACGACCTCTCGCCCCTGAAGGAGCTTATCGCCTGGCGCGACTCGCGTAACGGGGGCTAGGAGCTCAGTCTTCCTGCTGGAAGTACAGGAAGATCCTCAAGACGTACCAGAAGAGTAGCGCGACGGCGGCGAACAGCGCGAGCGCGGCGGCCACGTGCTGGTCGGTGCGGTAGTGGCGGGCGACGTTGGAGGTTTGGTACAGGATGGCGGCCGCCGCGAAGACGACCATGCACGCGCTGAAGACGAGACCCAGGGTGAACCCGATCAGGATGCTCGCGACGATGAGCCCCAGCGCCACGAGACCCCCGATCAAGAGGAACCCCCGCAAGAACGAGAAGTCCGCACCGCTGACGAAAGCGACGAGCGTCAACCCCAGAAACAGGAAACCGGTGACGATCGCGGCGCTGGGCAGCACGGACGCGTCGGCATAGCGCGTCGCCACGAGCATTAGCGGCAGGAACAGCACGGCCTCGGCGACGACGTAGAGCGCCAACCCCGCGTACTGGACGTTGAGCGAGACGGCCGAGCGCGCCCAACGCTCCGCCACGTAGGAGACGAGCATGAAGCCGCCCAGCACCAGCAGCCAGTTCCAACCCCCGGTCATCGTGAGCGCCAACTCTTCGGCGCCGCTCCACCGCAAGAGCAGAGCCTCGACGAGCGCGAAGGCCAGCACGGCCCCCGCGAGGTGCCCGTACGTGCGCCGCACGAACGCGGCCCGCGCGTCCGCCGGAGCCCCCGCGAACGATCCGCCGTAACCGTAAGATGTGCTCATCGAAACGCTCCTCCAGGGCTGTATGTCACGTCCCCGATTGTACCGCGGCCCGCGGTATGAACTCTGGGACGCTCAGCCGCCGTTGCCGCCGCCCCTTCCCCCGGCGCCCACGCCCGCGTCCATGGAGTCGAGGGCGCCGCCAAGGTCGCCTAGAGAGCCGGCGTCGCGGGCGTCGGGGGCGACGTATCGACCCGAAGCGTGTCGTCGCCGGGGCGTCGGCGTACGCACCTCGGGCGTAGCCGCCCGCTTCTTGTTCCTAGCGCAGGCGTCGGAGATCGGGGTGGATGGCGTCTACGAGCAGGACGGAGGAGCCGACGCCGCGGAGGAAGCCCAGGGTGCGCAGGGCGGGCTCACGGTCCACCTGCTCCCCGAAGCTCCGCTCTCCGAGAGCCTCGTTAGTCCCCGCCCGCTCCACCTCTCCGGTCGACGTGAGCGTCCGGCGCGTGGGCAGGAAGAATCTTCGTACTGGGCCGTTAAGAATCCCCGTTGCTGCTTGCTCTTTCCTGGCGGCTTAACGCTTCTTTGAGGTCTTCGGAGATCTTCTCCAGGGCTCTCGCCTGATCCTCCAGGGCCTGCACCTGATCCTCGTAGCCTTTGTACTCCGAGTACCCGCTGCCTTCGAGCAACAGCGGGTTTATAGTCCACTCGGTCTCGTAGGACTCTCCCTGGCGGTCCTCGTAATGCGAGGTGATGGTGATACCCTCCGTCAGGCCCTTCTCCCTCATCATGTGCACCACATTTTGGTAAGAATCCCAGACGGCGGCGATGTCCGTTTGCGGAGCCATGAAGTTCAGGCCGTGCTTGAAGTAGGGCAGCTCGGTTATGTCCCACCCGCCCGTGCTTTCCAGGGGGGCCGAGAACTCGAACGAGATGTTCTTGGCCGTCCCGTTGCCGATGTTGCGGACGACGATGTTGGTGGTGAAACGCCCAGTGTAGTCCACGTCGACTATGATCTGCGGGCGGTCCTGGTCGTCGCGCGCCTTACGCGCCTCCCTGGCTTGCAAGAAGATCCCGGTTGCGACGACGAAGGTGGCAAGCGAGGATAGGATTTGAGCTACTGTCCCGATGTCCACGATTCCTGTTGCTCCCTTCGCCGACTTTGCTACGCTCCTGGACCGACTGTAGCACGAATAAACCGGCGCCCGAAAGGAACGTTGCGAGGGAAATTCTTAACAGGCAGAGTCGAATGTTGCTTAAAAATCGACTGTTAGCGCAAAGCCGCCCGGTTCTCGGGCTATCGGCAGGGAAGAAACTTTTTCGGGGCTCGTGAGTATCTGTGACCGTTACCGCGAAGCATCTCTGTTGGAGGCAGCGTCCTGGACGGCATGGGTCAATGGGTGTTGGACGTCATCTACGCGCTCGGCTACCTCGGGCTGGCGCTGCTCCTGATCGCCGAGAACCTCTTCCCCCCGATCCCCTCGGAGGTCGTGCTGCCGCTCGCCGGCTTCCTGGTGGGTAGGGGGGAGTTGAGCTTCTTCGGGGCTCTCGCGGCGGCCACCTTTGGCAGCACCGCGGGCACCCTCGTCCTCTACGCGATGGGACGCTGGGGCGGGCGCGGACTCGTCCTGCGCTACGGACGCTGGCTGCGTGTGGACAAGGGAACGCTCGACCGGGCCGAGGGCTGGTTCGGGCGTTGGGGCGACCCCTTCGTGCTCTTCGCCCGCGTCGTGCCTGTGGCCCGCAGCGTGGTTTCCATCCCCGCGGGCACGGCGAAGATGCCCTTGCTGCGGTTCACCCTGCTCACGGCCACCGGCTCCGCCCTGTGGAACGCCGCGCTCATCGGGGCCGGCGTGGTACTGGGCGCGAACTGGTCCACGGTTGAGGACTACGTCGGCTCTTACTCCAGCGTCGTGCTCGCCGCCGCGGCCGTCGGCGTCGCCGCCTTTCTCGTTCTGCGCCACCTCCGCCACCGCAATAAACGCCGCAGATAACGCACCGGGTGAGCCATTTACGGGCCTGGACCGTTGCCGTGCAAGACTCCGCGCGCCGCCGGCCGAGGGGTGGTTCTTTCCACACGGGAGGTGTTCGATGAACGTTACGAGGGTAGCTTGCGGGCTCTCTTCGATCGGGTGGATGAAGGGGCGATACGGCTGATGCCACAGTAGGGGGTGCTGGCGCTACGGATCTCCCTGGGCATCGTCTTCGCCTGGTTTGGCTTTCTGAAGGTGACCGGGACCAGCCCCGTCTACGATCTGGTGGCTAACATGGTCCACGTGTACCCCCGGCGGAGATCTTCGTCCCGTTCCTGGGCTTCTGGGAGATAGCGCTCAGTGTCGGCCCCCTGACCGGCCACGCCATGCGCCTGACCATTCTCTTCTTCCTCATGCAGATAGCCGGCACGCTCCTCGTCCTCGTCGTCAAGCCGGACGTTGCCTTCCAGGGCCTCAAACCTCTCCTGCTCTCTACGAGGGCGAGTTCGTCGTCAAGAACCTCGTCCTCATCTCCGGGGCACTCGTCGTCAGCAGCACCGTCCGTCACCGCGGAAGACGCGGCAAAGATGCGAGCGGGCGCGAAAGGTATCACAAAGAGTAGCAATGCGCGGTCTGACGTCCGGGCAAGACAACATTAGGTAGCAAGCAACGGTATCTAGACAGCGAAAGGGGTAGGAATGGGCTCGGAGCTCTGGCAATTCGCGGCGCTGCTGCTGTTTTTCGCGGTCGCGCCGTTTTTATGGCTCCGCATCGTCTACCTGCCCGGCCGGACGCTGGAGCGCTGGGAGGATCGGAGGGCGAAGGCGGGTCGAGCGTACCCGGCCGGCCCGCCCGAAGAACCGGACGCTTAGGCTCCGCGGACTACCATCGTGGGTTTCCGGGGTAGCCCTTTTTTCAGCCGCGGTGGCCGCCGCTCCAGTGCCGGGACCAGATGGCCTTGTGCTGGCGGTCTTCGACGGCGTTTCGTAGGTGCTCGTTCAGAGGGGTCTCGGGGTCTTCGATGGCGCGGTCGAGTACGTCGCTGAGTTCGAAGATCAGGTCGCGCGTCTCGACCTCGCCCAGGAAAGCGGTCGCGTCCGCGGGGTCGAGGCCCTCCGAAGCGGCGAACTCGGAGATGGCGGCGTTCATCAGGCCCATCAGGAAGCGACCGAAATCGGCGTCGTCGAGGCTCTCGGGCGGGTTTCGCGCCATGCGCTCCTCGAACTTGCGGCTGAAGATCAGGGCGGCGGCCACGATGCGGCGGCGGTCCTCGAACGTCTTGCCTGGCCCCCAGGCGAGGGTCATGGTCTCCTCATCGAGCCGGCGCAGGTACTCCAAGGCCAGGTCGTCGGCGCTCGCCCTTCCGGCCTCTCCTTCGCTCATGAACGAATGGTATCACCCGTATCGTAGCGGGCTTGAAGTGCGTGGTTCAGGCTGCGCGGCGTGATCCTGAGCCTGGATTATTTTTTGGACCCGTCGGTTGGCGCGACAACGTGTGGGGGTAGAGGCAGTTTCTTCGGCGCGGCGGGGAGCTCATGGATCACTGCGCGATGTCCGAAGATCTGGAGGCGGACGCGCGGCGGCTCGGAGAGGCAGGCTTGGAGATCGACGGGCCGGACGAGGGTGGGCGGTGCCTGCCGGACGGCGGCGAAGTTCTCTGGAGGAACGCTCGCGTGCGTCAGGAGGAGAGGGTGCTGCCATGCCTGGTCGAGGACACGACGCCCCACGGGATACGTGTCCCCGACGGCCCGGCCACGGAGCACCAGAACGGCGCGACGGGCACCCCCGGCGCCTCCACGTCGTCCGTGATGCCGCGGGCGCCCCAAGTGCCCTCGGTGACGTTCGCAAGCGGCCGGTGCGCGTCCAGTACCAAGCCGGGTCTGAATACCAGAGCTCGATGCTGAACTCACGGTATGCTTCCCCACCGAAGACGTAAGCGCGGCGTGGCTCCCTTCACCCCGCCGGGCCGGGGTTGGGTGTACAAACGTTTCGTGAGCGTTGGGGCGGGGCGAGAGAGCGTGGCGGGATGAACATGACGATGTGGGTGAGGGCCTTGCGGCTGATACCACGTCCCACCAAGGAGGAGTGGAGCGGGCTCGATCCCGTCTCGCGGTGGCTGATCGCGACGCGCGCGGCGGTCCTCGTCATCACCCTCATCTCCTCCGTCATCGCGGGCCTGCTCGCCGCGAGGGAGGGCGAGCTAGACCTCCTCCTCTGGCTCGTCGTGACGCTCGGCCTCCTCGCGGCCCACGCGACGAACAACCTCCTCAACGACCTCACGGATCACCTCAAGGGCGCCGACTCGGGCGACTCGTTCCGCGCCCAATACGGCGTCCAACCGGTCGAGGCGGGCTTGATGGGCGCCAGGGATGTCCTGCTGTACGCCGCCGCCAGCGGCCTCGTCGCGCTCGCGGCCGGGGCGTACCTCGTCTACGCGCGGGGTGGCCTCGTCCTGCCCCTGATCCTCGCGGGCGCGTTCTTCGTGCTGTTCTACACCTGGCCCCTGAAGTACTTCGGGCTCGGGGAGCTCGCGGTCCTGGTGGTGTGGGGTCCGTTGATGATCGGGGGCGGCTACTACACCGTCGCCGGCGAGTGGAGCTGGCAGGTGGTGCTGGCCGGCCTCCCCTACGCGCTCGGGACTACCGCGATCATCTTCGGCAAGCACATAGACAAGCTGGGTGCCGACAGGGAGAAGGGCATACGCACCATGCCGGTCCTGATCGGCGAGAGGGCCTCCCGCGACACCGTCCTCGCCATGATGGTCCTCCAGTATCTCCTCGTCCTCTACCTGGTCCTCACGGGCTTCTTCACCCCGCTCATGCTCGTCGTCTTCCTCTCGCTCTACGGCTTCTTCAAGCTCATCTTGCCGGTCTACCGCGGCCCCAGGCCGGCAAAGATGCCCGAGGAGTACCGCGCCGACGTCTGGCCCCTGTGGTTCGTGGCGTTCGCTTTCCTGCAGAACCGCCGCTTCGGCCTTCTGTTCGCGCTCGGCCTCCTCGCGGAGGTCGCCCTGGAGCTAGCCGGCTAGTAGCGGGTGAGACCGGCGAGCCCCCCAAACTCGTCGCGTAGAGCGTCGGCCGGCTCGTTCCGTTCGCCCCGGCGCTCCGCGTCCTCGTTCGGGGTGCCGACGACCTCGTCCTGGGCCCGGATCATCTTGACGCGGGCGCCCCGGGCGGCGGCGAGGTCGAGGAGGACATCCATGAGGGGGCGCACCCTGGTCGGTTCCCCGCTGTAAGGCGACTCTTCCTGAGTTATGTCGGTGATCGCGAGACCGTCGTGGTCGGACCAGCGGATCTCGCCCTCCATCCCGTACAACGCCAGCAGGTGATACACCCGCCCCTCCTGCAAAGCCTCGACGGTCTCCCTGACGCCGCGCACCCCGCTCTCGCGGGCCTGCTCTATCAGCGCGGCCTCCCGCTCCTTCTCGGCCTGTTCGTAGACCTCCTCGAGCCGGTCGTAGAAGCCCTTCTCCGGGGCCTCGGAGGGGATGTTGTCCTCGGCGACGACCCTCTCTCGTACCTCCTGCGGCAGCGCGTTGCGAAACTCTGCGGTTCGCTCTTTGGGACCGGCGAGAATGAGGTGCCGCACGCCGTTCTTGAACGCGAGGTCGCGCGTGAGCTGGCCCATCTCCTTGTAGAAGCGGTGTATGTTGGCTTCCTGCTTGCGGCCGGCCGGGTCCATGTCCGTCGAGCCGCCGCCTCTGGGGTACGGCTCGGAGGGATTTACGTCCACCTCCTTGAAGAAGCCGCTGCTCTCCCCGCCGCTCCCCCCGGCCGGGTCCCCCATCGGCGCGGAGACGAAGAAGCGGAACCGCTCGGCGTCAAAGAGCGCCACGCCGTAGGGCTCGTGCTCGTCGAGTGCCAGGACCAGCGGCGCCAGGTACGGCTCCCCATAGCGGAACGCCTCCGGCACGTCCACCTGCAGGTTCAGCCTCTCGAAGAGCCCCTCATCGTCGGCGAAGAACACGATCGTCCTCGCGCGCGGGCGGACCTGATCCTCCAGCGTGTCCAGGACACGTCTGCCGACCTCGTCCGGTACGTCCAACTCCTCCAGGGCACCCTTCAGGCGCACCTTGTACGCCTGCCCCTGGTTCTCTGCGAACCGAGCGTTTACGCTCAGGTACGCCGAGAGCATCGGCCCCGGATGCCCTTCAAGACGTTCTCTTATCCCGCGTATCTCCTCCGGTTGCGCCATGACTCACCTCTCATAGGTCTATGCCATCCGGCCAAAAAACGAACATCGCAGCATTCCCATTCAACCATACCACGCAAACCCCGCCGAACCGGTAGACTGGCCCGGACGTTCGTGCCCCCACTCGCCTGTAGCGGACTCGCCGCGCTTGCGCGTCCCGATCTCCGGCCGCGACTACGTCACCACCCTCCTCGGCCTCCTCCTCCTCGTCGCCAACGGCCCCACGGCTTTCGGCCTTCACCGCGCTCGCCGCCTCCGCCGAGAGGACGAGCGAGCATCTGATCAGCGAGGCGATAGTGTGGGGCGCGAGGGAGAGGGGCCTGAAGCTCTCCGACGCCGAAGACTTCGACGCGCCTACGAGACGCGGCGTGCGCGCGAGCGTGGGGGCAGGAGCGTCCTGGTGGGCAGCCGCAACTTGATGGAAGAGGCAGGCGTCTCGGGGGACGGGCTGTCGGCCCGGTTCGAGGCGCTCTCGGTGGCGGCGATGGCCCTCTCGTCGGTGACGGTGGTAACGAACGCCCTGCGGCTCAGGCGGGCGAAGGTCTAGTTGAGAGGTCACGGTGACGCGAGAGATCGAGGAACATGAGGGTAGGGCTGTGCGCGGGTACATCAAGAAAGGGGACAAGGAGAAGGTACAGAACCGTCTCAAGCGCATCGAGGGGCAGGTGCGCGGCGTGCAGCGCATGGCCGATGAGGAGGCGTACTGCGTGGACGTCCTCACCCAGATCGCGAGCGTCGTCTCCGCCCTGGAGAAGGTCGGCGCCATACTCTTGAAGGACCACGTCGAGCACTGCGTCCGCGAGTCCATGGAGAAGGGCGCGGCGGACGCGGACGAGAAGATCGAAGAGCTCACCGCCGCCGTCGAACGGTTCCTGCGGGTATAGAAGGAGGAATTTATGAAGAGCGTCGCGTTGAAGGTCGAAGGCATGAGAGTTGCGGTCACTGCAAGGCCGCCGTCGAGGGTGAGCTGAACCGGCTCGAAGGAGTAGAGCATTCGAGTGCGGACGTCGAGAGGGATCCTGTCGAAGTCTCCTACGACGAGGGTCGGGTGACGATGGAGGACCTCGAGGCCGCCGTCGAGGAGGCCGGGTACGCGGTGAAGGCGTAAGGAGGACGTTGTGCAAGACAAGGTTTCGTCGAACAGGACGGCTTTCAGCGCGACGGCGCACTGCCTCACGGGGTGCGCCATCGGCGAGGTGTTGGGGATGGTGATCGGCACGGCCCTTGGATGGGGCGACTTCGCCACCATCGCGCTCGCCGTGGTGCTGGCGTTCTTCTTCGGCTACTCGCTGACGATGCTGCCCCTGCTCAGGTCTGGCCTGGCGCTCGGGGCGGCGCTGCCGCTGGCCTTCGCGTCGGACACGCTCTCGATCGCGGTGATGGAGATAGTGGACAACGTGGTGATGGTCGTGGTGCCGGGGGCGATGGAGGCCGGGATCGGGTCCCTCCTCTTCTGGGGCAGCTTGGCGTTCGCGTTGGCGGTCGCTTTCGCGGCGGCTTTCCCGGTCAACCGCTACCTCATCGCCCGCGGCAAGGGCCACGCGGTCGTCCACGAGTACCATGGCGGAGGACACGGGCATTGATGCCGACCGGAACAGATCTCCGCGAGACGAGACGGACGATCGCGTGAGCAGCGAACATCACCATAACGGGCACGGTGGCCACGGGCACACCCACGGAGCGGTTGATCCTTCCGTGGTTACCTCCGAGAAGGGCATGTGGGCGATCAAGTGGTCCTTCGCCGGGCTGCTGATGACGGCGCTCTTGCAGGCCGCCGTGGTTCTCGTGTCGGGGAGCGTGGCTTTGCTGTCGGACACGATCCATAACCTCGGGGATGCCGCTACCGCCGTACCGCTCGGGGTAGCGTTCGCGCTCGCGCGACCGGGAGCGAGCCGACGCTTCACCTACGGTTACGGGCGCGTGGAGGACCTGGCGGGAGTGATCGTGGTCCTGATCGTCCTGTTCAGCGCGCTCGCCGCCGGCTACGGGGCCATGGTCCGCTTCTTCGATCCGCAACCCGTCGCGTTCTTGTGGGCGGTCGTGGCCGCCTCGCTGGTTGGCTTTTTGGGTAACGAAATGGTGGCGGTCTTCCGCATCCGGGTGGGGCGCGAGATCGAGAGCGCCGCCCTCGTCGCCGACGGCCACCATGCCCGCACCGACGGCTGAACGAGCCTCGCCGTCCTCTTCGGGGCCGTGGGTGTCTGGCTCGGCTACCCGCTCGCCGACCCCATAGTCGGTTTGCTCATCGCACTCGCCATCCTCGTTATCGTCTGGAAATCCGGCAAGACAGTCTTCACGCGTCTCCTCGACGGGGTGGAACCGGGGGTGATCGAGGAGATCCGGACCGCCGCCGGCCACGTGGAAGGCGTCGCGGAAGTTACTGAGGTCAGGGCACGCCGGTCGGGACACGAGCTGCAGGCGGAGGTAAACGTCGCCGTTTCGCCCGAGCTGTCGGTGTCCGAGGGGCACGAGATCTCCAGAAGGGTCAGCCACCTCCTCTCGCACCGCCTGCATTCTCTACGCGGGGCGGTCGTACACGTGGATCCTGCCCAGCAGGCGGGCGAGGCCCACCACCGCATCCCCGCGCACAGCCACGACGGCTTGCCGACCCACGCTCATTAACGTAACGGCCCGGAGGACACCCCGAGACGCTCTCCTGGCCCTCCTCCTGCTTGCCCCGCTCCTCTTCTGCCACGGCTTTTTCGGAGCCCTGCACCAGCTCCCGAGCCCGGCGAGCGAGACCGCCGGCGGGCATCCCGCGTCGCACGCGAGCGGAGACCTTGGCGACGCCGCCGCGGTCCACCTCGGGCACGCGGATTACTACGCGGTCGTTCTGGCCTCGATCCTCTTCGGGACGCTGGTCTGGCTGCTGGGCGACTTTTCGCGGACGCGGCGCGTTAGCTTCTCGTACCGGCCCCCGAAGTGGGGCTCATCGTAGCGTGCATTTCATCGTCCGCGAGGGCCGACGGCTCCCTTCCTGCAGGTGTTCCGGCTTTAGACCGCTTCCAAGCGGGCTCGCCGGGAAGGCTTGCCCGAAAGGTGCAACAGCGGGTTCGACCGGAGAGAAGGAGAAAACCCTTGAAGAAGTACGCAAGAGGTGTCGCGCTGCCCACCTTGCTCGCAGCGGCGCTGGCGCTGGCCTCCTGCGGGGGCTCGGGCGCCGGCGGAGACGACATGAGGGGCATGGAGCACGGTAGCGGGAGCACGCAAGGCGAGACGACCGGCGGCATGGCCGGAATGAACCACGAGGGCATGGCGTCCGGCGAGATGGCGCCAGAGATGCTCTACGACGAGAACGGCGAGTACTCGGACGTGCGCTTCGTGGACTCGATGACACCGCATCACGAGGGGGCCGTGGAGATGACCGAGGTGGCCCTGGAGAACGCCGAGCACGAGGAGATAAAGGACCTCGCCGGGGACATCATCTCCGCTCAGACGGCCGAGATAGAGATACTCGGTGAGATCCGGGCGGAGTTGGACGCCGGGCCCAAGTTGGAGGTGGGCGACGAGGACATGCAAATGATGGGCATGGTGGACTCCCGGGAGCTCGCGCCAGCGGCCCTTCGACCGGGCGTTCATGGACGCCATGATCCCGCACCACGAGTCGGCGGTCGCGATGGCGAACGTCGCCCTCGCCGAGAGCGAGAACCCGAGGATAAAGACCCTCGCCGAGGACATCGTTGGCGCCCAGAGGCGGGAGATCGGCCAGATGGAGAACTGGTGCGAGAGGTGGTACCCGGAGAGCTAGGTCGCGCGCCCCGGGCGCGGACGTAGTGGGCGGGGCCGGCGGCGATGATAGGAGGGGGGATAATTCTCCGCCGACCCCGTAATGCCTCGACTATATCTCATGATGAACATTCTGGCACTAGTTTGAGAGCAAATTTTGAGAATGAATTTTTCCGGTGTCGCGCGGGTCGCGCGGCGGTCGCCCTCGATGGGGTAGACTTCGGCCCTTGGAGTAGAGGAGGCGCACCGTATCGGGCGCGGTGGCCCGGCTGGAGGCGGGGGCGGTTGATCAGCGGAACAACACGGTTGCTGGCCCTGATTGGGCACCCCGTCAGGCACAGCTTGAGCCCTGCGATGCACAACGCCTCCTTCGCGGCCGAGGGCCTGAACTTCGTCTACGTCGCCCTGGACGTCGCGCCGGACGACTTGACGGCAGCGGTGAGGGGCGCGGCGGCTTTAGGCTTCCGGGGCTTCAACGCCACCATGCCCCACAAAAGGGCGTTGCCGCCGCTCCTGGACGAGGTGGACGAGGCGGCCAGGGTCTCCGGGGCCGTGAACACCGTCGTGATCGAAGGCGACGGGACGCTCCGCGGCCACGATACGGACGGTGGCGGGCTCGTGGAGGCCTGTGGGGAGGCCGGCATCGAGCTTTCGGGCCGGCGCGTCCTGCTCTTGGGCGCGGGGGGAGCCGCGGCCTCCATAGCCGTCGCGCTGGGCGACGAGGGAGTCGCGGAGCTTCGTATCGTCAACCGCGACGCCGGTCGTGCCGGGAAGCTCGCCGGCAAGCTGCGCGCGGCCGGCATGGAGAACCTCGAGGTCTACCCTCCCGGCACCCTGGACGAGGCGGCCCGAGAGGCGGAGGTCGTCGTGAACGCCACGCCTCTGGGGATGAAAGAAGGGGATCCCCTGCCGATACCCGTCGAGTACTTGGGCGACGGCAAGGCGGTCTGCGACGCAGTCTACCGTCCCGGCGTGGAGACGCCCCTCATACGGTACGCCCGCGAGCGCAGCGTCCGTGCCGTCGCCGGTGAGCGGATGCTGCTCTACCAGGGCGTGCAGGCGCAGCGGTTATGGACCGGTTGCGAACCGAACGTAAAGGTGATGAGCGAGGCCATCTCTTCTCGAGGTAATACCCCCAAATCGCGCGCCTAGCCTCGCCCCCGATACCCCCCGCCCCCGGCGTCACCTCGATCCCGAAGCCCTCCGCGACCGCTTCGGCCAACTGGGGGCATTCCGGGTCCTCTCCCCCGAGAGCTTCTCCCCGAGGAAGGCCCTCGCCTCCTCGGTGACGCGCGGCGGGCGCCGGGGGCGGTGCCGTCGGCCAAGCCCTCCACAAGCCGCGCTCCTCCCAACGGTCGAGGTCTCTTGGCCCGCTCGCCGGGCTGCGCCCGGCCTTCGTCGACATTTACATCCAAAACTCTAGTTTGTCCGTCGACTCGGGTCAAGACCAGTGTCTGCCTGAGCAGCGCGTGTCCTTGCCCAAGAAGGAAGCGGCCTCCCTTCCCGCGGGGAAGCGCCGGCGGCAGAGCGCGGTAGGCGCGGGCGAAAAGCAGGCACGCGCCGGCAAAGGCATCGAGTCGACGAGCGTGAGAACGCAGGGTCTCATGGGGCGCGAGCCAAAGGAACTCCTCTTGCCAAAGGCGCTCCTTGACCTTCCAGAGGTTGGCCGCTTGCCTGGCGAAGGTGGGGTCCGGTGTACCTCGCTGAGGGCGGGGAACCAGCCGGCGCAATGCCTGCGGAAGAAGGGGTGGATGTCCTTGTCGCAGTGTCCATCCCGAGGGGCTCTCCGACGACCTCGATGGGGTGGTGAGGACCACCTCCGCGTCGGATAGCTTGGGGGCGGGGGTCCGCGCGGCTCCTGATGCGCCGCCCTTTGAGAGCCGGTCGTCCACGAGGCAGAAGAAGACGGCGACGATGAAGGTGCAAAGATCCACGAGAAGACACCTCC
>JADDPV010000009.1 GCA_016781705.1 Rubrobacter sp. | reverse complement strand
CTGTTCGTCGCCGCCCGGACGTCAGGGGGTTTCAGGTAGCGTGGCGGGTGGCGCAGGTCAGCTCGTCGTAGCACAGACGGGCACACCCGATTGGTGGAACAAACACGAGGGAGGAGGTGCAGCTTCACGCCGTACTACACCGCGAAGGAGCCTCCACCGCGCCCCCAGCCGGCGCCCTCAAACCCCGCCGCCGACTGGTTGACCTGCGCTCGCGGATGTGCAGGACCCAGAGCAGCGTCGAGTCGACGATCAGCGTCTGCGGATCGCCCACGAGCTCCGCGCCAAGACGGAGCCCGCCGCGCAAGGGCTCGAAGAAGCGCCGCCCGAGCTTTCGGATGCGGCGGTGGAGGCAAGAGGAGGGGGCGTAACCGACCACGACGCCCCGGGGAAGAGGTGTGCGAGGAACCGCTGGGCGTCGCGCAGGAAGGAGCGCTCGGACTGTGGTGCACGCCCCGCAACTGCTGGAGCAGAGCAGGGCGAGGGGGTGAGCACACCTCCGAGTCCGAGAGTCTCTTGAGCGCCTCGTAGCTTCTATCCCTCCTCCTCTTCGGGGGTTGAGGAGCCGGTAGGCGTCGTGTGTCGTCCGTGAGGCAGAACAGTAGTACGGCGGTCACAGGGTCTTCCGTGAGGGCGAGGGGTGGGGTAAGGTGGGGTTCTGGGCCATCTCTGTCGCTCCTTGTGGTGGGGAGTCGGATGGCTCCCGTTCTACCGTCAATTCACGCAACAGACATCTAGGCTGTCAGCCGGTCAGCCCGTTAGCAAGAGTCGAAAAAGCAGAAATACCGAGAGACTGCACAGGAGGCGTAATGGTCACGGTGATGATAGGCAGTTACTTCGAGGAGGAGCACGTCGAGCGTATCAGGGGGGTGAGTGAGCGGCTGCAGATGCTCTACCGGGAGGATCTCGTCCCACCCCCACGCTGGCCCGGCAACCACGTAGGCCCGCCCGACTGGTGCCGTTCGGAAGAGGGAGAAGAGGAATTTTTGGCGATGCTCGGGTAGGCTAAGGTGCTCTACGATTTCCCGCGTGGCACGTCAGGGACCTGGCCCGCGTCGCGCCGGGATTGCACTGGGTGCAGGGGAGCATAGCCGGGGCCGGGGAGGTCGCGAAAGAGGCGGGGCTCGTGCAGGCGGACGTCGCCGTGACGACGGCAGGCGGGGTGTACTCGGACGCTTTGGCGGAGTTCGCGATGATGGCGATGCTTCAGCACGCGAAGCGGCTCGACCGGCTGCGGCGGGACAAAGCAGCGCGGCGGTGGGACCAGTGCCCGGTGGGGACACTGCGGGGCAACACGCTGTGGCTGATTGGGGTCGGGAGCATCGGGCAGGCAGTGGCAGAGCGAGCGCGACCGTTCGGGATGCGCGTCATCGGTGTCAAGCGGACGGTGCGTGAAGGCGACGAGGCGTGGGGTTAAGCCGACGAGCTTTACACCACGCGCGACCTCCGTGGCCCTTTGGGCGATGCGGACTACGCCGTCATCACGCTGCCGCTCACGCCAGAGACCGAGCGACTGCTCGACGCGGAGGCCATCGGGGCGATGAAGGAGGGCGCGTACTTCGTCAACATCGGGCGTGGGAAGGTCGTGGACGAGAGGGCGCTGGCCCGGGCGCTGGAGGAGGGAAGACTCTTCGGGGCTGCGCTGGACGTGTTCGAGAGGGAGCCGCTGCCGGAGGAGGGCCCCCTGTGGGGGATGGAGAACGTCATCGTCAGCCTCCACGCGACGGATGTGGTCGAGGGGGCATCAACGAGTTGCAAAACCGACCTGTTCTGCGAGAACCTGCGACGCTACCTCGCCGGGGAGCCTCTCAAGAACGAGCTGGACAAGGGGCTCGGGTACTGAAAGCGGTTGGCGGAAGGAATGACCTTCCGCCAACCGCGCCACCAGCTTTCAGCGGTCAGCCTTCTTGCTTCACGGAGCAACGAAAAATGGCGGGGTAGTGGCTCGACCCGACGTGAGGTCGGCCTGATGAAGACCACCACGAGTAGCGAAAATCGGCATGGGGGACGAAAGAGCCCGAGGCTTTGCGGCCCCGGGCTCTCGAAACTTTGTTCGGTTCTACCCTAGCAGGTGAAGGAGCTGCCACAACCGCAGCCGCCCTGGACGTTGGGGTTGTTGACCGCGAAGCCGGCGCCCATGAGGCTCTCCTGCCAGTCGAACTCCGAGCCCATGATGTAGGGGACGCTCATGGCGTCTATGAGAATCCGGACGCCTTTGGTCTCGAGGACCTCGTCGTCGTCGTTCACCTCGTCGTCGAAGAAGATAGAGTACTGGAAGCCGGAGCAACCGCCGGGCCGCACGCCGACGCGCAGCGCGAGATCCTCTTCGTCCTCCTGGGACAGCAGAGCTTTTATCTTGTCGGCCGCGTTGTCGGTTATGGATAGGATCTGGGTTTTCTGGTCCATCAGCACCTCCACGGAATGCTGTCGCGTAAACTGCTCTTTGGCCTCTGGATTATTACACCGCGCAGGTCGCAGTTCAACACAGGACCCACGCGTGCCCCGGCGCGCCGCCTACGCCCGCTTTCGGAGCCGGCTCTTGAGCACCTTGCCGAGCCGCACCCATCTTCCGGAGGCCCACCGCCGAGCGCGCAGGAGCAGCGAGGCTGGGTTGAGCGCCGCCAGAGCGCGCCTCCAGCGCGGGAGGGTCCCGTACCCGGCGAGCGCCTGGCGGTAGGCGCGCCCCAACTCGCGGCGGTTCGAGCGCGTGGCTGAGCCTTCCGGAGCGTAGAGGCTCTCCGAGTAGGCGTGGGCGAACTCACGGAACGGGTCCTCATCGAGCCCGGCCGACCTGGCGAGGTGCAGGAGCCGCTCCGTCGGGGTGAGGGCGGGGGAGTCCGCGACGGCCGCCGCGGCGGAGCCGGGGGGCACGGCGTCGCGCAGCCTCCCCGTCAGGTCCCGGTAGAGGTCTCTGGGGCGGCCGCGGGCGGCGAGGATGCGCTTGAGGAGCGGAGCGGCAGCGGCGAGGAGGAGCACGAGCGGGAGGGCGTAGAAGGCCGGTGACCAGGCGGGGGCGGCTTCGCGGGCAGCGTTGCGGGGTCTGGAGACTTCGTCGGGTTCTGGGGTAAGCTCGGCGGGTCCGCTGCCGCGGAGGGCGGGGTTCTCGAGGGTCACGTCGTTCCGGGCGGTGGGGAGGTCGGGGCGGGGGGCGTTGGCCTCCATCGTCCGGGGGACCTCGAAGCCGGGGGTCGGGTCGAAGGGGTACCAACCCACCCCGGGGAAGTAGACCTCGACCCAGGTGTGCATGTTGTAGCCGGTGACGACGTACTCGTCGGGCCCGATATCTCTGCCGGTGGTCGCACCGTAGACGACGCGGGTGGGCACGTCGAGCTCGCGCAGGAGGAGCGCCATCGAGGTCGCGAACTGGGTGCAGAAGCCCTCGCGGCCCTCGCCGAGGAACTCTTCCAAGGCGCGGTCGGCGCGGTTGTAGTCCACGTCCAGGTTGTAGGTGAAGCCGCCGTCGTAGATCAGGTACCGCTCCACCGCCCGCGCCGCGTCGTAGGGGTTCTGCGGATTGTAGTCCTCCCATATGGACTGGGCGGTCTCCGCGAGCACCTCGGGCCGGTCCTCGGGGAGCTGGAGGAACCTGTCGCGCACCTCTTGCGGGTACACTGTGCCGGCGTACTCCAGCTGGGCGGTGGTGGGTTGGGGGATCTGGCTGAGCACCCGGTAGGAAGAGCCGCGCTCCAGGGACCGCGAGCTGGACCAGGAGCCGTCGGAGCGTTCGCTCGCGTAGGAGAGCGAGACGTTCGTGGCCCGGTAGCCGCCGAAGAGGAGGTCCGTCTCGGCGTCCAGGACCTCGACGCTCTGCACGACGTTGCGCGTCTGGACGGCGTCGGAGACCTCCTCCCCGTCGTCCTCCCCGGGCCCCACAGTTGAGGACCAGCGCAGGCCGTCGAAGTAATCTAGGGTCCCCCCGCGCCAGAGCAGGGGCTCGGGGCTACGCACCCGCAACAGCTCGGCGTCGCGCCCGGCGGTCAGGTAGTCACCGACGTCGGCCTCGACGGCCAAGCGGGAGGTGCCGCCCGTACCGATCCTGGTCCAGTCCACCTGCGCCGGTCTGATCGCCGCCTCCCGCGCCCCTGGCAAGAGCGGCAGCAGCAGCACGACCGCGACGACGGCGACGCCCGTCGCGGTGGCCGCGGGAGCCGGGCGTCCCTCTTCGCCGGTCCCGGTCACAAGCAGCAGAGCTACGGCGGCCGGGAGGAAGAGGAAGAAGTACGGACCGACGCCCGCCTCGAACGATACGGTGCTGAGGACCCCGATCGTCAGCCCGAGCACGGCGACCGAGACCACCGGGCTCTCCTCGTAGAGGGTGGCCGAGGTCGCGAAGGCGACCAGGATCACGACGACCGGGATCATGACGACCAGTAACCCAGGGCTCACGTCGTAGGGGACGGGGTTGGCGTACATCACCCCCGCAGCCTCATACACGTCCATCCCCATCTGCTCGAAGAGCCTCCGCCACCCCCCGAAGCTCAACGGCGGCGCCCCGTAGACCGCGACGAGCGTGTACAGCGCCGTCACCGGGAACAGCAATACGAACCTGTACGCTCCGGCCGACCCGACCAGCACCGCGACCAGCGCCGCCCCGATCAAGTAAGGCAACGCCCCCCCGGTGAACAGCACCGAGAACGCCCCGCCGGCCACCAGCCCCACGCCGTACAGCGGCAGCCTGACGCCCCAACCACACAACGCTACACCGCCCCCCGGCCACGTCCTCCGGCAAGGGTGGCCACCCCGCCCTCGCGGCGCACGACGCGCACCGCCGCCCCGGCGAGCTCCAGCCGCCGGACGTTCCCGAAGAAACGGGCCTCGCGCGCCGCCGAGCGGCTTCCCACGGAGCCGGCGGCCCCGCCCTGGGCCCCACCCGTCCGGTAGGTGTGGGCGGCCACGGCCAGGACGACCACCGGGAGCCCCGCCGCCCTGAGCTTCGAGACGGCTCCCGCCAGGGCGTCGCCCAGAGAGCGGGAAACGAGGACAAGTCCCTCGCCCAGCTCGTCGCGGGGGGTTTCTTCCAGGAACGCGGCGGTCTCCACGGTCCCGCTGGCCCTTGCGGTGGCGAGCATCCTCATCGCGCGCCAGAAGTGGGCTTTGCCAGATCCGAACCCGTTCGCCTCGCGCTTCGCGGCGTGCTCCCCGTCGGCCAGCAGTAGCCTGAAGGGAAGCCCCGCGCCGTGGAGGTGGGAGAGCGCCGAGGCGGCGGCGGAGACGGCGTCTTCTATCTCGGTCTCGGGGACACGCAGGCCCGGACGGTGCAGGTCGAGGACGACCGCGTGGCGCCTGGGGGAATCGGTGGCGAACTCACGCACGATCAGCTCCCCCGTTCTTGCGACGCTCTTCCAGTGGATGTGACGCCGGTCATCGCCGCGGCGGTACTCCCTCAAGCCGGAGAACTCGTCCCCCCGCCGGGCGAAAGCGCCCCGCGCCTCCGCCTCCGCGCTCCGCCCGCGCAAGGGCAGGTCCGCGAGGTCGAAGACCCGCGGGTAGACCACGACCTCCGTGCGCCCCCCGAACCTGCGAGCGAAGCGCAAAAAGCCCAGAGGGTCCGTGGTGCTCACCTCGGCGGGACCAAGCTCGTAGAGCCCCCGGCGCGGGAAGCTCACCGGGGCCGGTATCCTCCGCACCCCGCCCGCCTCGACCGGGGGTGCCGCGAAGAGGAGTGGGTTCGGAAGACGATCCGCTATCTGTGCCCGCGGGCTCCTCCCGTGGCGCGCGGCGTTGGTGAGGACGAGCTCCACGTTGGACTCGCGGCCGGCGAAGAGCCTCTCCTCGGGCGGGACGCGCCGCGCGTAGCGCAGGCCCCGCGAGGAGTAGTAGCCCAAGAGCAACGAGGCCAGGAGGAGGGCGAGGAGGGCGTAGGCGAGCTGGTAGATCTGGGTCGTCCCGATCAGGTACGCCACCGCGAGCGAGAGTGTGCCGAAGAAGACCGCCTGCCAGCCCCGGGCCGTGGGCCGCATCGACAGCCGCGACGCCCCCTTCAAGGGCCTCTAGACCGCCTCGTTGATGGGGACGCGTCCCAGGACCTCGCGCACCACGGCCCCAGCCCCGCCGCCTCGGCCACCGTTACGGACGGCCTCGCTATCCTGGGCGATGATCCTGTGCGAGAGCACGTGCGGCGCGAGGGCCTTCACGTCGTCGGGGATGCAGTAGGAGCGCCCCAGGGAGGCCGCCCGGGCCCTGGCCGCCCCGAGGAGCATCCGGCTCGCCCGCGGCGAGGCCCCCAGGAACACTGCCGCGTGCTCGCGTGTGGCCTGCGTCACCGAGACGACGTAGCGCAGCACGGCCTCGCTGGCGTGTACCTCCTCGACCAGCCCACGCATCCTCGCGAACTCATCGAGGCTAACCGCTGGGCGCAGATCCGCGACCGGGTCGGCGGAGAGCCTGAGCATGTCCACCTCGGCGTCGCCGTCCGGGTAGCCCAGGGCCATCTTGACCATGAAGCGATCCAGCTCGGCGTGCGGCAGCGGGTAGGTCCCCTCGTGCTCGACGGGGTTCTGGGTGCCGATCACGCCGAACGGCTCGGGGAGGCGGCGCGTGACGCCGTCCACCGTCACCGAGCCCTCCTCCATCGCCTCCAGGAGCGCGCTCTGGGTCTTGGGACTGGCGCGGTTGATCTCGTCGGCGAGCACTACGTTGGCGAAGACCGGCCCAACCCAGAACTCGAAGGCCCCGTCGCCCTGGTTGTACACGTTCGTCCCCGTCACGTCGGCCGGCAGCAGGTCCGGCGTGAACTGTATGCGCCGAAACTGCCCGGCTACCGAACGCGCCAGCGACTTCGCGAGCAGCGTCTTCCCTACGCCCGGCACGTCCTCTATCAGGACGTGCCCACCCGCCAGCAGCGCCACCACCGCGAGGAAAACGCCCTCGCGCTTGCCGGCCACGGCGCGCTCGACGTTGTCCACGATGCGCTCCGTCGCCTCCGCGAAACCGTTGTAGTCCAAAAGGGAACCTGCCCACCAACTCTTTACGTCAACGAGCCGTGAGTATATCCGAGCGTGCCGGCATGTCAGCCCGCTAATACCGTGGCTTCCGCCGAACCGCTGGTGGGTTGTACTCAGAGACTTGATGGGCCTTGAGCCTCGGGGCGGCGCGGTCGAGGCGTCGATCTTAAGCTGTCTTGTGCAACCAAGAAACAGTCAATGGTGAAAACCGTTACTAAACCGCCGGTTCGCCCAGCGGCCCGTAGAACTGCTCGACGTAGCGGCGCTGGACGGGGTTCAGGCCGCGCGAGTACCACACCATCACCACGTAGCGCGGCTCTTTGGGGGTGCTCTTGGGGTACATGCCGCACTCCATCGGCAGCCGGTTGCCCTTGCGCGCGTTGCACTTGGTGCAGGCGGTGACGACGTTGTCCCAGGTGTTGGCGCCGCCGCGCGAGAGAGGCTTGACGTGGTCACGGGTGAGGCAGTCGCGGCGGCTCAGGTCATCGCGGTGCTTCGAGCAGTACTGGCAACGGTAGTTGTCGCGGGCGAACAGGATCGCGTTCGACACGTGCTTCCTCAGGCGGCGTGGGATCTCGACGAACTTCACTAGCCGGATCACCAGCGGGTACGGGTACTCGGTATTCTCCGAGCGGAAGCGGCGCTCCAGGTTAGCCTCCACGATCTCGGCCTTCTCCGAGACGACCAGCACGATCGCCCGCTTCGCCGGAACCAGAGCCACGGGCTCGAAACTAGCGTTCAAAGTCAAACACCGCGCCACGTCGCGAAGTCTAACATAACCGGATGCTTAGGTAAACATACAACGTTTAACGCCGCTTTAACGGATCTGAACCGGCCCGCAAGGCCTCCCCACAGGTTAGCGGGTCCGAAACGACCTGCTTCGCTGCGTGGATAAACGGGAGGCTAATGCGTATGTCTCACGCCAGCCCAGGAACGGGTGCCGAAGCTGTCTATCTCGGCCGTGAGCCGAGCGGGCGTCTTCTGGAGCGGATCAGGCCGGAGCGCCTTCGATGATGGCGAATGGCGATCCGGTGCGGATGATGTCGGTCAGCCTGAACCCGGCCTCGGCATATAGCCTTTCGAAATCGTCGGCCGTCCGCTCCCGGCCCCCGAGCATGACGAGCATGTTCAGGTCAGAGAACTTCGCCGGGTCCGGCTCGTTCCCCGGCCGGATGACGAACTCGACCACGAGGAGTCTTCCGGTATCGGCCATCGCCGCGCGGCACTTGCGCAGGATCTCGATCGCCGCCGCGTCATCCCAGTCGTGGACGATGCTCTTGAGCAGGTAAGCGTCAGCCCCGCCGGCACCGTGTCAAAGAAACTCCCGCCGACGACCTCGCAACGATCCGCGACGCCCGCTTGCTCAAGCAGGGCTCCCGCGGCGGCGACGATGTGGGGCTGATCAAACAGTATGCCGCGCAGGTTAGGGTTTGCTGCCAGGATCGCCGCGAGGAGCGCGCCCTGGCCGCCTCCCACGTCGACGAGGACACCGTATCCCGAGAAGTCATAGCGTCGCGCGACCGCCTCAACCACGCCCGCTGAGAGGTTGGTCATCGCCGCGTTGAAGACGGCGTCCTCCTCCGGGTGGGCCGCCCGGTATTCCCAGGGGGTCGTCCCGTACAGCTCGGCGAAGGCCGGCTCGCCGGTTCTGACGCTGTGGAGGAGATGCCCCCAACTCGTCCAGAAGTACCGTTGGCCGACCTGCATCGCCCAGGCGCGCAGCGAGCCGGGGGCGTCCGTCCGGAGATACTCCGCCAGCGGCGTTAAGCCGAAGCGGCCATCGATTTCGGTAAACACCCCGACGCTGGCCAACGCGCGCAAAAGCCGATAGAGGGTAGGCGCGTCCGTTCCCGTGCCCTCGGCTAGCTCATCCGCGCTCCTGGGCCCATCCTCCAGCAGGTCGGCGATCCCGAGGGTGGCGGCGACGTGGATCGCCTGGGACACCTGGAAGGCGTTCGTCATCCGCAATAAATAGATTGTCTCGAGGAGATAGCTCACTCCCAGTCATCAGTCCTCCCTCAATCACCTATCAACCTTATCTAGATCATTGTATAGTTTGCGTCAATCGGCCGGACTCGACCTCCACCTTCCAGGCCGCCGCCACGCAGTCCTGAGACAGCTATTGAACCCGCGACGCCGCGGTCTTCGGCGCGGCGAGGACGGCGTCGAGGATGGGGGCGGCCCCACTACGCACCGGGTCGGCGGTCGGGAGATCGGTGGTGGCGGCGACGCGCTCGACGAACGTCCGAGCGGCTTCGTCGTCCAGACCGCGGGTGTTGACGCTGACGGCGACGACGGGGGCGGGCTTGACGAGGGCGGCCACACCCTCGTAGAGGGGAATGATGGCTTCGGGGGTCGGGCGGGGGACTTTGGCGAGGATCTCCTCGTCGGAGGCGTCGGCGCACAGGATCAGGCAGTCCGGGCACGAGCCGTGCAGCAACCCAAGCGTGACGCCTGAGTAGGCCGGGTGCCCCAGGGAGCCCTGGCCCTCGACCAGGATCAGGTCCGGGGAGCTTCGCGCGGCCTCGAGCACCAACCGCTCGGCGGCGCCGGCGATGAAGTCCGAGACCACGGCGTCCACGCAGATGCCCCAACTGGAGATCACAACACCCGTCTGGCCCGTGGCGACGAACCCGGCGTCGAGACCCCTCTCCCTTGCGGCGCGTTCGATCTCCAGCGTCGCCGTCATCTTCCCGATGGCGCTGTTCGTCCCGACGGTGAGCGCGACCTTCGGCTTGACCGCGAAACCCTCGCCGGAGAAGAGCGGCACGTCCTCCGGCGGCTCGCGCACGTCCCACACCTTCGCCCCCGGCAACTCCGGCCCGAGCCGCTGGTGCAGGCCGCTAACGACTTCGAGCCCCGCGTCGGCGGCTTCCCTCAAAACCTTCATCCACTCCCCGGGCAACCGCCCGCCGGCCGGGGCGAGCCCAACGATGATGGAGGTCGGTCCGCGCTCCAGGGCATCCCCCAGCGCGCCGACTATTGGGGCGTCGCGGCGGAGGCCCGGCACGGCGTCGCGGGCACGCCGTCCCGCGAGCGTCGAGTCGATAACGCAGACCACCTCGTCCTTGCCGTAGGAGAGGAGGCCGTGCGCGGTCTTGGCGTGGTGGTTGGCGAACCAGCCGTCGGCCAGGATAGCGTACCGGCGGCGGGGCGTTCCGCCGGCTGCGTCACCGGAAACCGTCACCGCGGCTCCACGCCGAGGCCGGGGGTTTCGGGGAGGAAGATGCGGCCGTTCTCGTAGCTCAGGCCCGAAAACGGGTCGTCGGCGAGGAGCATCGCGCCGTCGAGGTCCACGAAGTCCACGAGGCCCGAGAGCTGGGCCGCCGCGGCTATCCCTAAAGTGGTCTCGACCATGCAGCCGAGCATGACGAGCATTCCGTGGGCGCGGGCGGTGTGGATCATCTCGAGCGCGTGCCGGATCCCGCCGCACTTGGCGAGCTTGACGTTGACGCCGGCGACGCAACCGGCGAGCCCCGGTACGTCGCGGGCCGCCACGGCGCTCTCGTCCGCGACGACGGGCACGGGACGCACCGCCTCCGCCACCTTCCTCAGCGCCTCCGGCCCGGCGGAGGCGGGGACGGGTTGCTCGACCATCTCCACGCCCATACGCTTCAGCTCCAGCGCCGCCTCGACCGCCTCCTGGGGCGAGAAAGCCTCGTTGGCGTCCACCCACAGACGGGCTCCCGAGACCTCCGATACTGCCCGGACCGTTTCGAGGTCCTCCCATCCGCCCACCTTCATCTTCAGGATCGGGTACCCCGAGAGCCTCTTCGCCTCCCCAACGGTGGTCTCGGGGTCCGCTATGCCCAGAGTGTAGGCGCTCACCGGCTCGGGGCGGGCGAGGCCCAGGAGCCAGTAGACGGGGACGCCGAGGCGCTTAGCGGCGAGGTCGTGCAGCGCCGCGTCGAGGGCGGCCAGCGCCGACGGGGGGAGGTGGAGGTTAGCTCCCAGGGTCCCCTCCACGTCCCAGGGGTCGTGGATCTCTACCCGGTCCAGGGCGCTGGTGGCTTCGGCGGCGCTCTCGCCGTAGTAGGCGGTCGGGGCGGCTTCGCCGTAGCCCGTGAAGCCGTCCTCTCCCAGGGTCAGGACCATGCGCTCGAAGACCTCCGAGGAGCTGTGGGCGATAGCGAAGGCGCGCTTCGTGCGTGCGGTGAGCCTCTGGACTCCGATCTCCATGTGCCGCATTCTAGCTTGTCAGCCGGTCAGTAAGGCTCGTGCAGCCCGTCACCCATCGCACCCCGCAGACCGTTCGCCCGGAGCGCTTCCGGCGGGAGTCGTTTGCGCAGCGCGGCCGGGCGAGAGCCGAATGGCAAAAGTTGAGGGGCCAAAAGCTAACCGCGGACTACCATAAGCTATACTTCTGGTGGCCGGCGAGAGGCGAGACGAGGTTGGTGGGCTTTGGGCGCGAGCGCGGTGACCGGCGTGGCGGAGGTTTTGATCGTCGAGGACGACGCGGTGATCCTCGACACCCTGGCCTACAACCTGGGCAGGCAAGGCTTCGGCGTGCAAAAGGCGACAAACGGGTCCGAGGCTCTCAAGCTCGCACGCAAGCTCAGGCCGGACCTGATCCTGCTGGACGTGATGCTGCCGGGCGAGTCGGGTATCCGGGTGTGCGAGCGGCTGCGGGAGAGCGACCGGGAGGTCGTGATCATTATGGTCACCGCCAAGGACGCCGAGGAGGACAAGGTCCGCGGCTTCGAGGCCGGCGCCGACGACTATGTAACCAAGCCTTTCGGCCTGAAGGAGCTGGTCGCCAGGATCAACGCGAACCTCAAGCGCAGCGCCCTCTCGCCGGGGGCGCGCGGCAAGATCCTGGAAGCCGGCGACCTGTGGCTGGACACGAAGAACTTCAAGGCCCGCGCGGGCGGCGAGCCGCTGAACCTGCGCCTGAAGGAGTTCGAGCTCCTGGCGGCCCTGGCGGCGCGGCCCGGGGAACTCAAGAGCCGGGAGGACCTCGCCAAGGAGGTCTGGGGCCACGCGGGCGTGGGCTCCTCTCGCACCATAGACGTACACATCCGGCGCATCCGGGCGGCTTTGGCGAAGAAGAGCGAATACGAGTACGTTCACACCGTCCGGGGCCTAGGCTACCGCTTCGAGGTGGTGCCGGCAGGGTCCTCGCCGGCAGGATCCGGGAGGTACGAGGAGGCTCCTTCCGCCGTCGGGCGGGGAGAGAGGTCTTCGGGATAGCGTGACGCTCGAGGGAGACCGGAGAGGTCCCGCGGAGATGGGGTTGGAAGAGGAGCATTCAGGGTCAGGTTTCGGCTGGGGGGATAATCCCGAGAAGACCAGCCCCATGAGCCTCTCCGAGTTCGGGCGGGTCAACAGGATGCGGCGGGACTTCGTCGCGAACGTCTCGCACGAGCTCAAGACGCCCGCGACGAGCCTCAAGCTCCTCGCCGAGAGCCTGGTGGACATCCTCGACGACGACCCCGAGCAGGCACGCTTTTTCGCCGGGCAGCTCAAGGACGAGACCGAACGGCTCGCGCAGCTGATCACGGACCTCCTTGACCTCGCCCGGCTGGAGAGCGAGGAGGGGGTCCAATACCCCCACCCCGTGGACGTGAGGAGCATCTTGATGGTCGTGCTCTCGCGGCTCAGGCCGGCGGCCCGTCACAAGGGCATCACCCTTACCTGGAAGAGGAGCGGCGCCGCCGACCGGTACGCTATCCGGGGCGACGAAACGCAGTTGACCTCGATGTTCTCCAACCTCGTGGACAACGCCGTGAAGTACACCCCACCCGGCGGCCAGGTCGAGGTGACGGGCGAGACGAACGAGAGGGAGGTCGTCGTGCGGGTCTCGGACACGGGGATAGGCATCGCCCCCGAGAAGCTCTCACGCATCTTCGAGCGCTTCTACCGGGTGGACAAGGCCCGCTCGAAGGCCACCGGCGGCACCGGCCTCGGCCTCTCCATCGTCCGCCACGTCGTCCAGAACCATGGCGGCCGCGTCGCCGTCGAGAGTACTTTGGGTAAGGGCTCGACCTTCACCGTCTACCTACCGCGTAACTAGCTCCACGCCGACAGCTACGTTAGCAACACCGCGCCGTTGCTGCTCGATCAGGATGGCGGTTGTATCCTTGGAGTCCACGAACTCATAGGTGTACTCATGTGTACGGGGTCCTCTTCGCTTGCCCTCCCCGAAGGAATCTACGACACCGCGGCCACAGCGGATGAGGCTACTGACCCCTTGGACCGGAGTGTGCTGGAAGGCCTGCGTGAGCTCGGCGATGCGGACCTCCTAACCCGGATTATTCATGGGAGTGAGTTTCGTCGATGA
>JADDPV010000147.1 GCA_016781705.1 Rubrobacter sp. | reverse complement strand
TCGAATGGCTAAAGTCCAGCTGAGATGGAACGTCCAAACTGTTGCTGCGCCTTCGCCCGAATGAGCGCCTCGTCCAGGCACGCCTGCGCCAGCCCGACGGAGAGGGCGCCCACCGCCACCCTTCTCGCGTCCAGCGTCTGCAGGAACCGCACGAAGCCACGTCCGCGCTCGCCCAGAGTGTGGGTCTCCGGCACACGGCAGTCCTCGAAGTACAGGGGCGCTGGTCGGAGGCGCGCCAGCCGGTCTTCTCGTAGCCGGGGCCGCGGGTGAAGCCGGGCGTGTCCTGGGGGATGATGATCGCGGTCAGCTCCGGCTTACCGTTCTCGCGGGTGCCGGTGCGGGCGATGGCCGTCACGCCCCCCGTGATATCGGTGCCGCCGTTGGTGATCCACTTCTTCGATCCGTTCACGATCCACTAGCCATCCCGAAGCTCGGCGGTGGTCTGCGTCCCGCCGGCGTCGGTGCCGGCGTTCTCCTCGGTCAGACCGAAGGCCCAGAGCTTCCTGCCGCCCCAGACGACCTCGCCGAGGAAGCGCTCCTTCTGCTCTTCGGTCCCGAAGGCAGCGAGGGGGCGCAGCCCAGGGAGACGTGGGCCTCCATAGTGATCCCGACGGAGATGTCGGCGCGGCAGATCTCCTCCAGCGCCAGGTTGTACGCCACGAAGTCCCCGCCGGAGCCGCCGTACTCCTCGGGTATCGTCATCCCCATCAGGCCGAGCCCGGCCATGCGAGCGATGATGTCGTAGGGGAACTTCTGCTCCCCGTCCAGTTGCGCGGCTCGCGGCCGGATCTCGCCTTGCGCGTACTCGCGGGCGAGGTCCCGCCACCGCTTCTGCTCTTGTGTGGGGTCGAAGTACATCGCCCTCCTCCTCGCTCGGAGCTCTCTCGTAGACGGACCATACCGCCCCTCCCCTGTCCGGCGGCAATGATACAACGTCCCGGCGGCGCGCCTCCGGGGACATCCCCCAGGCCAGGGGAGGCCATTGCGGTTCGCATCGGGGGCAACTAACATGCCTGCTCGTAGCGGTTGTCGGGTTCGATCTCGAAAGGAGTTGTATGGAGCGGCTCGCGGGTGAGAGCGTCGTGCAGGAGACCTCAATGAGGAAGGTGGCGTTCGCCAGCTTCATCGGCACCGCCATCGAGTTCTACGACTTCTACATCTACGGGCTTGCGGCGGCGCTAGTGTTCCCCGCGCTGTTCTTCCCGGAGCTGGACCCGGTCCTGGGTTTGTTGGCGTCCTTCGCGACCTACGGGGTGGCCTTCCTGGCGCGGCCTCTGGGCGGGGTGCTCTTCGGGCACTACGGCGACAGGGTCGGGCGCAAGGCAATGTTGATCGTCTCGCTCCTGACGATGGGGATCGCCACGTTCCTGGTCGGGCTGCTGCCGGGCTACGCGCAGATAGGTGTCCTGGCGCCGGTACTGCTGGTCGTGTTGCGCTTCTTGCAGGGCGTCGGACTCGGGGGTGAGTGGGGCGGGGCGGTCTTGATGGCCTCTGAGCACGCGCCGCCCGGCAAGCGCGCCTTCTACTCGGGCTTCCCGCAGGTCGGGCCGGCGCCCGGGTATCTGCTCTCCGCGGGATCTTCTTGCTGCTCGTCACCAACCTCTCCGAGGCGCAGTTCGCCTCGTGGGGCTGGCGGGTACCGTTCCTGTTTAGCATAGTGCTCGTCTTCGTCGGGCTCTTCGTCCGGGCGAAGCTGGCCGAGACGCCGGTCTTCAGGCGCGTCATGGAGACCAGGACCGAAGCCCGCGTACCCATAGTGGACGTGCTGCGCACCTACCCGAGGACCGTCGCGCTCGCCTCGCTCGCGGGGACTCTGGTGTTCGCGTACTTCTACGTCGTGACCGTTTTCTCGATCGCTTACGGAGTAGAGCAGCTCGGGCTGGCGCGGTCCACCATGCTGTACTGCGCCATGATCTCGATAGTATTCATGGGCGCGGGGATACTGCTCTTCGCCGCGACCTCGGACAGGGTCGGCCGACGCAACCTGGCGCTCCTGGGCACGGGCTTCGTAGGGCTCTGGGCCTTCCCGATGTTCTGGCTGATCGACACGAGGAGCCCGGTCCTGATCGCCCTGGCCTTCTCGGTGGGGATGTTCGCCTGGTCGGCGGTGTACGGGCCGATGGGGGCATTCTTCTCGGAGCTCTTCGGGACGCGGGTGCGCTACTCGGGGGCCTCCCTGAGCTACGCGCTCGCGGGCATCCTGGGGGCCGCCCTCGCGCCCATCATCTCCGGTTGGCTGCTCTCCCTGACTGGAGCGTCGTGGTCGGTCTCCCTCTACCTGTTCGCGGTGGCCCTCCTGAGCTTCGTCTCCATACTCCTGCTCTCGGAGACCTTCCGCATGGACTTGTTCGGGCTCCGCTCCGAGGAGCGCCAACTGCTCGCCGGGGAGAACCCACCCACCGGCGAGGCCGGGACCTCTAACCCGGAGCAGAGGGCTGCCTAACAGGGAGCGGCGGCCACTCCATGGGCTTCGAGGCGGTCTTTGACCTTCTTCACGCCCAGCCGCGGCCGACTCTTGCCGTTGGGCGCGTCAACCGATAGCGTCACGCAATACCCGTCGGGCGAGCGAAAGGGGACGGCGAACCGCCCTTCCCTTGCCGACCGCCTGAGCTACTATTCCGAGAGCCAGCGCGTGATCTCGACCTTGTTCTCGGTAAAGAAGCGCACCCCGTCCTTGCCCGTGGCGTGCAGATCTCCGTAGAAGGAGCCCTTTATGCCGTTGAACGGGAAGAACGCCATCGGTGCCGCCACGCCCGTGTTGACCCCGAGCATCCCGGCCTCGACGCGCTCGCGCCAGCGCCTGACCGCCGCCCCGTTCTCGGTGTAGATGGAGCAGGCGTTGCCGAAGGGCGAGGCGTTGGTGAACTCGATGGCCTCGTCGAGGTCGTTCACGCGCACTACCGAGAGGACGGGGCCAAAGATCTCCTCGCGCCCCACGCGCATCTCGCCGGTGACGTTGTCCAGCAGCGTCGGCCCCATGAAGAAGCCCTCCTCCCGCGGCGGCTCGCGCCCGTCGAGGACGACCCTCGCGCCCTCCTCTTCGCCCAGGTCCACGTACCCCTTTACCTTCTGGCGGTGCGAGTCGCGGATGACGGGGGTGAGCTGCGAGCCCTCCTCGCTCCCCGGTCCCACCTTGAGCGCGGACGCGGCCTCTTCGAGCCTCCCGACCAGCTCGTCGGCCACGTCGCCCACCGCGACGAGCACGCTCCCGGCGAGGCACCGCTCGCCGGCGTTGCCGTAGGCCGAGGAGACGATGTTCGGGACGGCTTTGTCGAGCACCGCGTCGGGCATCACGATCATGGCGTTCTTCGCCCCCGCGAGCGCCTGCACCCTCTTGCCGGTCGCCGTCCCACCCTTGTAGACGTGCTTCGCGACGGGCTGCGAGCCCACGAACGAGACCGCCTTTATGCCGGGGTGCTCGAGGATCGCGTCCACCGCCTCCCTCGCCCCGTTCAACACGTTGAACACACCGTCCGGCAGCCCGGCCTCGCGCAGGAGCTCCCCGAGCCGCACCGCCGAGAGCGGCGTCCTCTCCGAGGGCTTGAGGATGTACGTGTTCCCCGCCCCGATCGCCACGGGGATCGTCCACAGCGGTACCATGCAAGGGAAGTTGAACGGCGTGATGGCCGCGACCACCCCGAGCGGGTAACGGTAAGAGACATTGTCTATCCCGCGCGCCGCGTCCCGGACGGTCTCGCCCATCATCAGCGTCGGCATCCCGCAGGCGAACTCCACGACCTCGATGCCGCGCCGGACCTCGCCGGCGGCGTCGTTCCTGTCCTTGCCGTTCTCCAGGGTGACCAGGTCCCGCAGCTCCTCAAAGTGCTCCTCCAGGAGCATCTTGAAGCGGAACAGGACACGCGCCCGCTCCACCACCGGCGTCGCGGCCCACGCCGGGAACGCCTCCTCGGCCGCCCGCACCGCGCGGTCGAGGTCTTCCCCGGTGCTCAGAGGCGTTTCGGCGATCGTCTCTCCGGTCGCAGGGTCGTAGACGGGCTCGGTCTCCCGGCCGCCGGCAACCTGCCAGCGGCCCCCGATCAGGTTTCTCACCTCCATCCGGCGCGTCTCCTGCATCGGCACCGACCTCCTCCACACGCGACGACTCCTACCCCCCGGCGGATCCTCCACCCGCGGCCGTCAGCATACCATCGCGGCGCTCCTCGGATGCCGAAGGCCCGTTTTCACGAGCGCGGAGCGCGGGCATAAGGGGGACGAGGCATTCTTGCGAGAACAAAAGGCCTTTGGGCGCGTTACTTGTGCCGGCAACATCGATGGCAGGGAGACCTGGCGCATGATGAGCGACGGGCACTCTCGGGCAGTTGCCGGAAGCGGAACGCTGGTGGCTTGGACCCTTACCAATGGGAGGCGCCACGCCCGGTTCGGCATCGGTTTCCGCCGTCCGCCGTGTTACCAGCCCCCTGCTCTTCGCCAGTCGACCCAACACTCTTCGATAATCCCCTAGGGTTCTTGACCGCCTTCTCGAACGGATAGAGACGGTAGCTGGCAGCGGCCGAGGAGGCTCGGGGAGGCGGGGCGCCTCATCGGCGCGACCAATGCTCGCCGCTCACCCGGCACTCCGGGAGCTCGAACGTCGTGCGGTACGCCGTGAAATCGACGTGCTTGTTGACCGCGTAGAGAGCCCGCGGCGCGCAGAGGAAGAGCGCTAGAGCCTCCTCGTAGACGAACCGATCTATCCGGTAGGAGGCCCGGGCCAGCCTCAACCTCGAGGTCCTCCGCATGAGTCCCTCATAGAGCGCCTCGAACTCGGGCACGACGGGGCCGGCGCGGAACTCGCCGGTCTGGCCGACGAAGGCGCGGTGCAGCTCGAGTGGCGGCACGTCCGCGGCCTGCGCGCCGTGCCCGAGGATGAGGACGTCCCACTCCCGAGGCTGGTCCTTCTCCGCCAGTCGGCGCCGGGCCGCGTGCTCCTCCTCGCCCCGATAGACGGGCACCTCGACGTCGACGCCGAGCGCCTCCCGGAGGTCCGAGGCGACCCACCGCGCCACCCGCGCCAGCCCGTCCCCCAGCGCGGCGACGCGGATCGGACGGGCTTGGCCCTGGCCCCCGCCGCCCGCTCTACGCCACGCGTCGTGCCAGTACGCGGCCGCGAGGGCCGGGTCGTGCCGGTAGGGCCGGAGGCGGTGCAGGAAGGTGACCGCCTACGGCGGGGTGAGCCCGGCGAGCGGGTGGGCCCGCCCGAACGTGGCCTCCCGCACGAGCCGGTCCCGGTCGACGGCGAGGTTCAGCGCCTGCCGCGCGTACCTGTCCCCGAGCGGCAGCCCTTCGGCGTCGCGGTTGATGACCCCGGCGACGGCCCGCACCGCGTCGATCGAGACGAGCCTGGCGTGCTCGGAGTTCTCGACGCGCTCGGCGTCGGCGGGCGAGACCTCGGTGACGACGTCTACCTCGCCCTCGGTCGTGCAGACGAGCTCGAGCGCCTCCTCCGGGGAGAGGTCGTTGCGCAAGAGGACCTCGCGCAGGCGCGGCCCACGCCTCTTATCCCAGTAGTTCGTGTTCGCGACGAGGCGCACGCGGGGGGTACGATCCTCGCGCTGCAGCCAGGTGGCGGCGAAGGGGTCACGGCTGATGGTCGCTTGCTCGGCGTCGAGCGACGAGTACCCCTCAGCGAGGACGAACGGTCCGGTGCCCCACGGGCCCGGCGCGTCGATCACTCACCAGTGCCCCTCACCGCTCCCGTTGCGCTCGTAACCGAAGCCGATCTCGTCCCAGAAGCGCGAACTCATTATGTGGACCGCGCGCAACTTTCCGAGCATGAGGCCGTCCGGCGCGGGCAGATGGAAGCGCACGCACGCGGTGCTCGTCTACCACCTCGCAGCGTGTGCCCGGGAGGGGGTTGAAGTGGGTGCCCGGCGGGTGCGGGGCCGCCCAGCGCACCGACTCGTCGAAGCCGCGTTTGACCGACGAAGCGGTGAGCGGCTCGCCGTCGGGGAACCTCTCGCCCTCGCGCACGCTGATCTCGAGCGTATGACCTCCGTCCTTCCATCGGTAACCCTTCATCGCGGCCGGGCGGATGGTCCCGTTAGGGGTAACGCGGACCAGTTCCTCGACGGTGTTGTACGTGACGTAGAGCCAGTCGAGCGGGCTAGGGTCCACGACGTGGACGGCGCCGAGGGGCTCACCCGTTCGCTTTC
Organism: Rubrobacter sp.; assembly: GCA_016781705.1. GTDB lineage: Bacteria > Actinomycetota > Rubrobacteria > Rubrobacterales > Rubrobacteraceae > Rubrobacter_F. The sequence goes on along the minus strand of JADDPV010000147.1, from coordinate 32,065 downwards.
CGCCCGCGAACAAAGAGGTTACTCTCTCGACCAAGCTCATCGTTTTGCTCCCAGGCCTCTACCTGACCGAGCCTCGACAAGCGCTGGCCTCAACTGTCGACGAGCCACCCGCCGTGCCGAATTTCTCGGATAAGCCCGATGGGGTTGCAGTACGGTTGCAGTAGATCCACGCTCCAAGTCCTTCAAGACCTCCGCATCTTTCTCCCGCTCCCCTTGCGTTCTGCCTGCAAATACGGAGAAAAAGCGGAGAGGGTGGGATTCGAACCCACGAGACGGCTTTACACCGCCTACGCGATTTCCAGTCGCGCTCCTTCGGCCAACTCGGACACCTCTCCGCGTGAGAGTCTACCAAACGAACTCACGCGTTGTACCGCCGCCGCGATCGGGATATGCTCCGCGGTATGAACGAGGTCGCGTTCCGGACGGTGTGGTGGGAGGCTGGTGCGGTGTGCCTGCTCGACCAGACGAAGCTGCCGCGCGAGCGGGCGACCGTCCGCTGCACGACGGTCGAGGAGGTGGACGCCGCTATAGGAAGCATGGTCGTGCGCGGGGCCCCCGCCATCGGCGTCACCGCCGCCTACGGCATGGCCCTGGCGGCGCGGGAAAGCTCGATGACCGACCCTGCCGCCCTGCTCGAAGAGCTGGCGGCGGCGAAGGCTACGCTGGACGCGGCGCGGCCCACCGCCGTGAACCTGAGCTGGGCCACGAGCCGGATGCTGCGGGCGGCGCTTGAGACCGCCGATGTCCCGGTTTCGGAGGTCGCCGCCAGGCTGCTCGTCGAGGCGCACGCGGTGCGCGAGGAGGACGAGCGCGCGTGCCGCGAGATCGTGGGACACGGCGCGGCGCTGCTCCGGAGCGGCGCGCGCGTCCTGACGCACTGCAACGCCGGAGGATTGGCGACCGCGGGCTACGGGACGGCGCTCGCTCCCATCAAGACGGCACACGCCCTCGGCAAGAAGCTGCACGTGCTCGTGGACGAGACGAGGCCCTTCTTGCAGGGCTCCCGCCTGACGGCGTGGGAGCTGCAACGCGCCGGGGTGGATCAGACCCTCATCACGGACAACGCGGCCGGCCACTTCATGCGCCGGGGCGAGGTGGACTGCGTCATCGTCGGGGCCGACCGCATCGCGGCGAACGGTGACGTGGCGAACAAGATCGGCACCTACACCCTAGCCGTGCTCGCCAGGGCGCACTCCATCCCCTTCTACGTCGCCGCACCGACCTCGACGGTGGACATGAGCATCGCGAGCGGTGATGGGATACCGATAGAAGAGCGCGACCCGGCCGAGGTTACGCACCTCGCCGGCCAGCCCCTCGCGCCCGAGGGCGTGACCGCCGCGCACCCCGCCTTCGACGTGACGCCCAACGACCTCGTAGCGGCGATCATCACGGAGAAGGGCGTCGTCGAGCCGCCCTTCGATACCCACCTGCGGCGCGTGATGGACGCCGCTTCCGCGGTGCGCTAACCGCCCCGGCCGGGCTTCTCCGGGCGCGCCCCGTCGAGGCGCTGCTTTATGTCGTGCAGCTCCTTGAGGATCACGCGGTCGGTCACCGAGAGCCCCTTGACGTTCCGAAGGAGGCTCTCCACGTCCTCTTCGATGTCCTCCACATCCTCCTCGATCTCCTCGACGTCTTCTCCGACCTCCTCGATGTCCTCCCTTAGCTCCGCATCGTGATCGCCAAGCAGCGCGCGTTGGGCGAACGCGGCGACGCCGCCGATGAGCATCGCGAGGACCACGTTCCCCGTCCACTGCAACACCATTGAGAGCAGCTTGCCCCCGGTGGTGGAGGCGGAGATGTCGCCGTAGCCGACGGTGTTGACGGTGGTGTTGGCCCAGTAGATGCCGTCGAAGACGCTCACGTCCTCGAAGCTGGCGAAGGCGACCCCGCCGCCGAAGACGGCGATGAACGCGAGCAGCACGGCATAGGGGAGCAGCGTGATGGAGACGAACTTCCCGAGGACGAACGGGAGCACGTCTATGAGCCTGAGGAGCCGCAAGACCCACAGGGCCTGGAAGACCGGCGGCAGCACCGGGAACGTCGCGACCAGGACGAAGACGTCGAGCTTGTTGTTGCGGAAGTACTCGCGGTCGTTCGGGGAGAGGTAGAGCATGCAGGCAAACTCGAAGGCGAACCAGCCGTATATCGCCCAGTTCAGCGCGACGCTGACCGTCCGCAACACCCCAGTAGGGTCGGAGAAATGCAGGACTAGAGCCGGGATCACGAGCAGCACCACCACGACCGTCGGCACGTCCAACAGCCGCGCCTTCCTGGCCTGCTCCTCCGTCATCCCCGGCACGACGTGCGTGGCGTGGTGCAGACGGACACCCTTACCGACGGTGCCCGCCTCAGTGTTCGACGTCATCGTCTCCTCCCACCCGAACGGCGCTTCTTCCGGTCGTCGTCGTCATCGTCGTCTTCTTCCGCCGCCTCGGGGCAGGTCGTCGCCACCTCCAGCGTGACGGTATCGCCAGGCTCTGCGCCGCTCGGCCTTTGCGCGCAGACGGAGAGGGTTTCGGGGTCCCCGCCGGCCTCGGTACCGGTCACGGTCACGTTCTCCTCCGGCACCCCCGCGTCGGCCAGGGTCTGCCGCGCCTCCTGGAGCGTCTGCCCCTCGGTGTTCGTCCCACCGCACCCGGAGAGCAGCAACACTAGCAAGACGCTCGCAACGGAGCCCACCATCCACACCACGCCACGCCTCATCCACACCTCCCGCATCGAACACCACGAATTTACTATGGCACACGGAACACCGGCCCGCCAGGTTACGGCCCGCCGTCCCGCCGGCGGTGGTACGGTATGGTGCGGCCGCAAGCCAGGCCGCGTCCCGCGACCGTGAGGAGGAACGTTTGGCTACTTCGACCCGAACCGGGGCCGCCGCCAGGCCCACCGACGAGACCGTCGGGCTCGGGGCGCAGGCGTTCGGCGCTCTGGGGATCTTCGCGCTCTTCGCGGGGCTCTTGGGCGTGTACTGGGACGTGGGGTACCACGCGACGCTCGGGCGGGAGTCTTTTTGGATCCCACCGCACCTCCCCATCTACGCCGGCACCGCCCTCTTCTTCTACGCCTCCCTCGGCGGCCTCCTCCTGACCCGCCGCCGCGCGGGCTCCTTCCGCGCCGCGCTCTCCACGCGCGCCGGACAGGGCTTTGCCGTCGCCATCCTCGGCTCGATGGTACAGGTCTCCGCGGCGCCTCTGGACGACCTGTGGCACCGCCTCTACGGCCTCGACGTGACCGTCTGGAGCCCGCCGCACCTCATGGGTCTATCTGGCGCGCTCGTCGGCACCTACGGCCTGGCCTGCGCCCTGGGCGCCGGGTTGCGCCGTGGCAACCGCCGAAAGCTGCCGACGGTGGCGGAGACCAACGTCGTGCTGCTCTTCGCCGCCGCGCTCGCGCTCTCGACCTTCGCGCTCGGCAGGCTGGACTTCCGGCTGGAGGCGCGCGACGCGCTCTTCTACCCCCTCCTGGCCGGGCCGCTAGCCGCCGTCCCCCTCGTCGGCGCGGCGCGCCTCGTCCGGCGCTTCGGAGCGGCGACCGCCGTGGCCCTCGTCTACACTGTCTTCCGACTCCTCGCCATGCAGATCTTCGTCGGGATGGATGCCTTCGAGAACCCCGCCCCGCCGATCCTCCTGCTCGCCCCCGCGCTGGCCGTGGACCTCACGCTCCTCATGACGAAAGGGCGCGGCGTCCTCCCGGCCGCGCTCCTCTTCGGCCCCGCGCTGGTCTTCAGCGAGTGGGGTTTCCGGTCGTTTCTCGCCGTCCCAAAATGGGAGCCGCTGGAGGTCGTCGCGTCGCTCGCGGTGGTGACGGTCGCGACGGCGGCCGGGGCGCTGGCCGGGGACCGCTTACAGGCTATGATGCGCTCCGAGAAGTAGCGTCAGGAGTTCGTCAAGCAATTCGGGGCTTCCCCGACGCCGTCTGCACGCGTTGCGGTCTACTAAGGGCCGGCGCGAGGTTCCGCCGGCAGGGCCAGGTAACCTTCGAGCCGGTCCTTCCCTCGAACGAGAGCGTCCGCGCCTTGCTCGGCAACGTCTACCCGCCTTTCAACTCCCGCTCTCGGTAGGCAGGCCGGCCTCGATCCAGTCCTGCTTGCCGCCCTCGTAGTCCTTGACGCTCTCGTATCCCATGGCCGCCAGCGCACGGACGACCCGCGTCGAGGAGTGTCAGTTGAAGTTCGAGCAGTAGGCGACGATCTCCTTGCCCTTGTCGGGGAGCACCTCGGGGGCGGCCTTGGGGTCCTGGAACCGGATCGCCCCCGGCAAGTGCCCCTGGCGGTAAGCCCCTTCCCCCAGCACCTCCAACAGCACGAAGTCGTCCCCCCGGTCCATCTTCTCCTTCAACTCCTCGCGCGTTATCGTCGGCACGTCCGCCATCAAGCTCTCCTTTCGACGAGGTTTACTTCCAGGACCGGACCCTACCACCGGGCGCAGAACGACGACCGGTATCTCGCGGTCGGTCTTCCGCTGGTAGCCTTCGTAGGGCCCGTACATCTGCACCAACCGTCCCCAGAGCCTGCGCCGTTCCTCACCCCCGACCGCCTCCGCTCGGACGTGCAGCCTCCTGCCCCCCACCTGCGCGGCGGCCTCCGGGCTCGCCTGCAGGTTCAGCCACCACGCCGGCTGCGAGCTCGTCCCGCCGTTCGAGGCGACCACGACCATGTTGTCGCCATCGCGGAGGTACAGGAGCGGGGTCGTCCTCCTTTTGCCGCTCTTGCGCCCCTGCGTGCCGAGGAGCAGGACGGGGCTGCCGAGCATACGCCCCCCTACCTTGCCGCCCGTGACTCCGTAAAGGCCGACGTGCAGCTTCGTCGCCCACCTCTGGGCAGCGGCTATGGCGCGGTTGTAGGGGCGTCCGCGGCGGGGTTCTCGAGCCGCCACGGGGTGTTACGCCGACCTCTCTGCGCGGCGCAGGCCGTAGAGCGCCCAGAGGGCGAGGGCGACGACGAGGGCGGCGCCGACGGCGTAGGCCGAGAGGACGCCGGTAGGCTCGCCGGCCAGAAAGCCACGCGCCGAGGTCAGGATGGTGGTGAACGGGTTGAGGTAGGCTACCGTCTCGATCCAGCCGCTCAGAAGCTCCAGCGGCACGAAGACGGGGGCGAGGAACAGTACCAGGAAGATGGGCGTCCTTATGAGCGGCCCGGCCTGCTGGGTGCGCAGCATCATGGCGATGCCTGCCCCGAAGAGGGTCGCGGCGACGTTCACGAGCAGCGCGAGACCTATGAGGCCGAACAGGTCCACGCCGCCGCTCATCGGCATCCCGGTGAGGAGCGCCACGACGGTGACGAGCGTACCCGTCGCGGTGGCCCGCACCACCGAGGCGACGACGTACCCGAGCAGGATGCCACGCCGGTCGGAGGCGGCGAGCATGAGCCGGCTGGCGAACCCGCTCTCGAAGTCGCCGGCGATGGAGAAGCCGGTGAACGCGCCGCCCAACGCCACCGCCTGCAACAAGGACCACACGAACTGGAAGGCCGTGTAGCCAGGCTCGTAGTCGAAGCCCGGCACGCTCGCGACCCGCGTGAGCCCACCGGCGAAGGCGACGAAGAAGAACAAGGGGAACAGCGCCGGCGCGAGGAACGCCGGGTTGGTGAAGTACTTGTAGACCTGCCGCCACGCCACCGCCCCCGCCACCGAGAAGAACCCGCCGAAGGAGCCGCGCCCGGACACGCCTGCCCCGCCGCTCACGAGCGCGCCATCCTGGTTCTGAGGGCCGCGGCGGCGCCCGCGACGGTGAGGGCGATGAGGCCGAGGGCGCAGCCGAAGCCCAGAGCGAGGGGGCGCGGGTCCCAGCCCGATATGATCAGGGAACGCATCCCCTCGACCAGGTAGGAGACCGGGTTGAGGGTCGCGATCAGGCGGAACCAGTCCGCCTCGATCAGGTCGCGCGGCAAGTTGATGCTGGACAGGAATATCGCGACGAAGAACAGCGGGAAGGCGCTCTCCACGGCCTCGCCCGAGCCCGTTCGCAGAGCCAGTATCGCCCCCATGCTCCCGAAGCCCAGGGCAACGAGCATCATGAACAGCACGATCAGGAGCATCCCCCCGAACCCGGCTTTTATGTGTACCCCGAACGCGAGCCCGACGGCCAGGAACACGACGCCCTGAATCAGCCCCAGGGCCACGACGCCCATCAGCATCCCCGAGAGTAGGGCGGCCGGGCGCATCGGCGTGAGGGAGAGCCTATCGAGGAAGCCGGTCTCGATGTCGCGGGCGAGGTCGGCGCCGGCGGTGACCGCGCCGAAGAGCGCGGCCTGCACCAGCGGGAAGGCGAACGAGAAGTCCAGGTACGAGTCCGCGGGGAAGCCGGGGATGCGCGACGCCGCGTCCAACCCGCTGGAGTTGATGCCCCAGAACATCAAGGGGAAGAGGAGCGACGAGACCACCACCGCCGGCTGCCTCAAGGTTCTCACGACTGAGCGCCGCGCGAGGTTGAGCATCTGCACCGAAAACGTCGCCCCCACTACGCCCGCGCCTCCCCAGGCTCGCCCCCGGGCTCGCTGCCCGCTTCGCCTTCCGTCTCCTCCGCGCCGCTCTGGGCGTCGCCCGCGCCTTCCAGCGACCGGCCGGTCTTGGCGAGGAAGACGTCGTCGAGGCTCGGCTCGTCGAGGCGGAGGTTGGAGACGCGCAGGTCCTCCCGGTCGAGCGCGCGCACGACGTCGGCGAGGTCTCCCGCCCCATGGTCGAGGCGGACGGCCACGGCGCCCGGCTGCGCGGCGATCTCGCCGCCAAAGCGAGTGAGGACCTTCGCGACCCTCTCGCGTTCCTTCGGCTCGGCCAGGGTGGCTTCGACGCTGGGGCGTCCGATCTCGGCCTTCAGGGCCTCGGGGGTGTCCTCGGCGACGATCTTGCCGCGGTCGATGATCCCGACCCTGTCCGCCAAGACGTCGGCTTCCTCAAGGTACTGCGTCGTGAGGAAGACGGTCATGCCCTCCTCGCGCGCGAGCCGGCTGACCTCCGACCACAGCGCCGAGCGGCTCTGCGGGTCGAGGCCGGTGGTGGGTTCGTCGAGGAAGAGTATGCTGGGCGCGTGCACGAGCGCTAGCGCGAGGTCGAGCCTGCGCTTCATCCCGCCGGAGTAGCCGCGCACCCGCCTATCGGCGGCCTCCTCGAGCCCGACGCGCTGCAGCAACTCCTCACCGCGCCGCTTGCGCTCCTTGCGCGGGAGGCCGTGCAGCGCGGCCTGCAGGTTCAGGTGCTCGCGGCCGGTGAGGAACGGGTCGAGGGCGGCCTCCTGAAGCGCCGCGCCGATGGCGGCGCGCACCTGCTGTCCCTCGCGCACGATGTCGTAGCCGGCGACGCGCGCTATGCCGCCGGTGGGCGGCAGGAGCGTGGTGAGCATGAGGACGGTGGTGGATTTGCCCGCGCCGTTGGGGCCGAGGAAGCCGTAGACCTCGCCCGGCTCCACGGTCAGGTAGATGCCGTCCACAGCCCGCGGCCCTTTCCTAAACTCGCGGACGAGGCCCTCGACCTCGATGCCGGCGGCTCCCTGGGCCGCCACTAAGCCACGACCCGCTTCAGGCCGGTGAGCTTCTCGCTCTCCTCCCACAGCCTCTCGCGGGCCGCTTCGTCGTAGGCGGTCTGGGACGCTGTTATGACCTTGCGGTCGGCGAGGTACTTGCCGGTCATCCCCTCGACCTCGGGCGAGGCGGCGAGGTACACGAGCGTGTCCGCGCCTCCCTCGGGCGTCTTCATGAATGGCTTGAAGAGTCGGAACACGAGCATCGAGAGACCGCGGTTGTTCGCGCCGAAGCTGGTGTTGACCGCGCCGGGGTGCAGGCAGGTCGCCGTCACCCCCGTGCCTTGCAGGCGCCTTGCCAGCTCGAAGGTGAACATGATGTTGGCGAGCTTGGTCGTCCCGTAGACCCGGAACCCACCGTAACGCTTCCTGCTCTGCAGGTCGTCGAAGTCCATCCGGCCCGTGCGCTCCGCCCCCGAGGAGACGGTGACGACCCGGCTGGGTGCGCTCGCTTTCAGCAGGTCGAGCAGGAGGTTGGTGAGGAGGAATGGGGCGAGGTGGTTGATCGCGAGCGTCTTCTCGATGCCGTCCGGTGTCTCGGTGCGCTCCGAGAGGATGAGCCCGGCGTTGTTGACGAGGACGTCGAGCCGGTCGTGACGATCCCGGAACTCCTGCGCCAGACGCCGCACCTCGGCCTGCACGGCGAGGTCGGCGAGCAGGAGCGAGACCTTCTGGTTGCCGGACTTGTCCCGGATCTCCTCGAGTGCCCTCTCGCCCCGCTCTTTGTCGCGCCCGGTCACTACCACCTCGGCGCCCATCGCGGCGAGCGCCATCGCCGCGGCCTTGCCGATGCCGCCGGTCCCGCCCGTGATCAGGGCGACCTTCCCGTCTACGCCGCCGTTCTTCTCTACCACGCTTCTCCTTCTCGCTACGAGTCTTCCTTTGTCGAGTCTACACCGCGAAAGAGTATCGTCCCGACCGCCGCTCCCGGTCAGTAACCGGGACCACCACGCGTCCCGACGCCGCCCTCCACGGGACGCAGCACGATCACCGGCAGCTCGCGCGGCGCTCTTCGCTGCATCTCTTCGAAGCGCGGGAACATCCCGGAGAGCCGGGGCCACAGCAGATCACACTCCCCGCCCCTGGCGGCCGCGGCGCGAACCCGCGTCTTTTTGGCGCCGACTTGCGCCTCGGCCTCCGGGTTCGCGCGCAGGCTCGACACCTATATAGAAGGGGTCCTTGAAGCCGCCCGCGGAGCCGACGACCACCAGGTCCTCCCCGTCCGCGAGGTACACGAGCGGCGTGATCCTCCGTTTGCCGGTCTTGCGGCCGGTCGTCGTGAGGAGCACCACCGGGACGCCGCCTATCCTCCCGCCCACAGCGCCGCCGGTCAGACTGCAGAGGAAGCACGTGCGTCCAGGCCATCAGCCGGAAGACCGCCCCGGCAAGCCGGGAGCGGCCGGCGGACGCTGCGTACCGCCCCGCGTCCCCCGTCGCGCTCAAGCCTGCGCCCTCGTCGCCAGCGTCGTGAGGACGCCGGTTATGACGACCGCCGCAACCACGTGCATCGACAGCAGCGCCAGGATCATAGCCACCGGCGCGCCGGGCAGCGCGAACGGCGTGACAAACGAGAGCACTAGCGCCACCGCAGCCGCCACGCGGAAATTCCTCACCGGACGCCGCGTGAAACGCCCCATCAACGCGAACAGGAGCGCCCCCACGAGCGCGGGGAGAAAGGAAACGAAGACCACCGGCCCGAGAGCGACCGGCCCACCCCCCGACACTACGACATCCAGAGGCATGGCCCCGAACGCCGAAACGACCAGATAGATCTGCGCATTCGCGACCGCCGCGCCCGTGCCCGCGAGCGGCGCGACCCACAGCAGCCTCCGGTACGCCGCCCGCCCCGACGACACACCACCGACCATCCCTGCTTCCACGATCGGCCTCCTTCCCAGGCGCCAAACCCTACCGCCCAACGCAGTCCTAACCTCCCAACCTTCGAACCTGCCGTCCTCCTTCCGATATATCCCTTTGTGATGCTATGATATAGTATAAAGTGAATAAGTACAATATATAATCACAACGGCTTCTGGTAGGATAGCTGTCGAGTTGGAGAGGGAGCTCACAGGGGTTGCTGGGACGGCCGGGGGAGATTCCGGCGAGGACCTTCGGCTGCGGCTAGTCCGGGAATTTGCGGCGTTCGGGCCGGCGTACATGCGCTGGATCAAATCGCGGTTGCCTGAGGGCGGGTTGAGTTATGCCCGGATGCGGCTGCTCTCGGCGTTGAGGTGTGGGGGGCCGAAAATCATGAGCGACCTTAGCGGCGAGTTGGGGGTGACGCCGCGCAACGTCACGGCGCTGGTGGACGCCCTGGAGAAAGAGGGGTTGGTGCGGCGCAGCCCCCACCCCACCGACCGGCGGGCCACCGTGATCGAGATGACCGATCGGGGGGCGCGGGCGTGCGACGAGCGGTACGAGGAGCACCCGGCGGCGGTCGCGGAGGTCTTCGACGTGCTCTCCGAGGAGGAGCAGGGCGAGCTGTTGCGCCTCTTGGGCGCGCTGCGGGGGGCGCTGCGGGAGAAGGGGATCTCCGGGTAGCGGTTACGGGGTCTACGGGCTGGTGTGCTGGATCCTGTCCACCAGCACGTAGCGGTCGAAGCGGGGCGACGAGCGACCCTCTAGCCAGGCCGGGTACCAGGCGTTGACGAAGAGGTTCATCGAGGCGGTGGGGATGCCGTCGGTCCAGGTGCGCATGAGCCGGCCGTCGGCGTAGAAGCGCACAGAGCCGGGGGCGTAGTCGAAGCGGTACTCGTGGAAGCCAGCCGTCGGGTCGAAGGGCAGACCCACGGTCTCCGTGTGGGTCTGGCGTCCGCCGGAGTAGGTGCTGTGCATCACGAGGCGGCGCGAGGAGTCGTTGTAGATCTCTACGTCTATCTCGCTCGCGTAGTCCGGCGGGTAGTACAGGAAGAAGCCGGTGACGGACGAGGGCGCGTGCGGGACCCGTATCCGGGCGACGTAGGTGCCGTAGCCGTACAGGGCGGTGGACCGGATCTCGCCGCCGTTGAGTGTGCGCTTGGGCAGCTTTATCTGCAATCTCCCGCCCGAGACGCTCACGTTGTTCGGGTCCAGGTAGCTTCGCCCAAGGTTGTGATTCCCCTTCGACCACCGGGCGGCGTCGAAGGAGTCGAACTCGTCGGTAAAGTCCATCACCCCGGCGGCGGCGAGCCCCGCGAAGAGCCCGATCTGCACCGCCCCGATCACCAGCAACATGAGCCCGCGCCTCACCGTCTCTCCTTCCGAGCGTACTGCCGCCCCGCGCGATCCCGCGCCGCCGGCCAGTTACCACTCGGTGTCATCGGGCGGCGGCGATAAGAACGACTCTACCCGATAGCACGGCCGGTATAAGAACCACGCCCCAACCGAAGAGCGGGAGCCCGAACGAAGAGGCGTGCTTCTGGGGAGACGTCCAGGGGTCTGGGCGTCCGACGATCGCCTATCTTAGAAAATCGTGCCGGGCTCGAGAGGTAGGCGCGAGGCCGGTCGTGTAGAGTGTACGGATAGAAGGCTCAGCCGGGACACCCCTGGACCTCCTCGCCATAGGCGAGACGCTGGTGAACTTCATCTCCGTGGAGCAGACGGACTGACTCAGGAACGCCACGACCTTCAGACGCTACCTCGGGGGTTCGCCGGCCAACATAGCTGTCAACTTCGCCAAGCTGGGCGGCGAATCGGCAGCGGTCTCCAAGACCGGCATCGGGGCCTTCGCGCAGTTCATCAAGAGCGAGCTGCAGCGCCACGGGGTCTCCATAGAGTACCTGGTGATGGACCACCGTCGCCTTCGTCCCCTCTACCAGCGGCAGACCCGATTTCGAGATCGCCCGCAGCGGCGACTACCTCTTGAGGCCGGAGGAGGTCGTCGAGCGGGCGAAAGTGGTGCGCGCCTCGACCTTCGCCCTCTCTCGCGCGAGCCGTGCCGCTCCGCCGTGTTCCGGGCCTTCGCGATGGCCCGCGAAGGAGCAAGCTCGTCTCGCTCACGCCGAACTATAGCCGGCGCGTCTGGCCGGACCACAAGGAGGCCAGAAAAGTTATCGCCGAAGCGTACCGCCACGTGGACACCACCAAGCCCTCCGCCGACGACGCCCGGCGCCTCTTCGGCTCGGGTCACGGGCCCGAGTAGTACGTCGAGATGTTCCACGACCTCGGCCCCGAAACCGTCGTCCTCATGATGGGAGGGGAGGACGCCCTCGTCTCCGAGAGCGGCAAGGTAACCGCTCACGTCCCCGCGCGGCCCGTGGAAGCGGTGGACGCCGCCGGCGCGAGCGACTCCTTCTGGGCCGGATTCCTCGTCGCCACGCTCGACGGAGAGCCGCCGCCCTCTTCACCCGCAAGGTCGTGGAGCTAAAGCTGACCAACGTCGGGCCGCTACCGGCCGAGATAGACCGTGAGGCGCTCTACACCCACCTCGAAGGAGAGAATACCGTCGGGAGGTAGCCGGGGGTTTCGGTTGGGGGCGGGGCCGTCAGGATGTTGGGAGGCTCATGGATCGTTGGGAGAAACAAACCTTCAGGCTGAAGGCGGACCACGGGTGGAGTGCGAGGCCGGGGCACCAGATCTGCGTCCTCGGGCGGAGCGCGGTTCGCTTCGACTTCCCGCGCGGATGGCACATGGAGCCCGGCGATCCTTCGTACAAGTTCCTCGACCACCCACCCCCCGACGATGACATCCGGCTGGAGGTCTCATACGAGCACATCCCGCCCGCGGACTGGGAAAAGTTCCCGCTCGCCGGGCTGCTGGCCGACGTCGTCGCCGACGACCGACCATAGAAAGGTGAAGGCGAGGGGGTTGCCCACGAGCATAGAGCGCGAGGACGTCCGCCTGATCTGGCGCGCGATATCCGCTTCAAGGACCCAGTGGATCTCGGCATCCCTGCCCAGAGTAGCGTCCGGGCCTTCGCCAGCCTCACCCCGGTCAAGGAGAAGGATCTCGTCGTGATCGGGCCGGGCATCGAGAGCGAGGCCCTGCGCCAGACCGTAGCCGAAGCTCTGGAGGTTACGTCCGAAAGCTCGGCGTCACGACCTTCAACGTCGCCTTCTACCTGCTCCCGCTCGCGCCGGCCGGAGAAGCCTGATCAGGCTTCCCGGTCGTGGTCCACCTCGTGGACCGCGGCGACCACTCGAACCGCGCACGTGGGGGCGATGGAGCTCTACGCCGCCTCCGTCGTCGCCTCGGCCCCCTTCATGGTCGTGCGCCTTGCGGGGAGGTTCGGCGTCCGGCGGGCCGTCCGCGCCCTAGCGGAGCCCCTCCGGCACCTCCACCCTGTCCCCCACCTCTATACCACGCTCCTCGAAGAAGCCCTGGTTGACCTCCAGGGCGTACTTCGCGGGCTCGGCGGACAGGTGCCCGGTCGTGTCCAGAGGTTGCATGTCCTGGATGTCCACGATGTAGCCGTCCTCGTCAACGTAGGCGATGGAGAGCGGTATGAGAGTGTCCTTCATCCAGAACGAGAGCGGCCGCTCCCGCCCGAAGATGAAGAGCATGCCGGCGCTTTCGGCGAGCTCGGTACGCTCCATGAGCCCCCTCTGGCGCTCGGCGTCGTCGTCGGCGATCTCGACCCGAACCTCGACCTCCTCCCCGCCGGAGGTCCTCATGACGACGGCTTCCGTAGGGAGCTCCGACGGCGATGAGGCCTCCCCACCGGCACCCTCCGTGGCGGCACCCGTCTCTTCGGCCGGAGCCGCGGTGGTTTGCGTGGGCGCCCCGGCGTCTTGGGTGGCTCCAGGCGCGGCCTCCTCGCCGCCGCAGCCGGCAATGAGAAGCAAGGAAACGGCGAGAACCGCGGCTATCCTCGTCATCGCAGCACGAACTCCACGCGCTTGTTCTGGCGCCCCTTGCTCTTGTGGGCGGTCAGCTCGATCTCCCCGACCTCCCTCGTGTTCGCCACGTGCGTCCCGCCGTCCGCCTGGGCGTCTATGCCCTCCACCTCGACGACCCGCACCACCCTCACCCGCTCCGGCACGAGGTTGACCTGAGTCCTGATGAGGTCCGGGTTCTCCAGCGCCTTTTCGCGCGGTAGCTCGTAGACTCTAACAGGGCGCCCCTCGGCGAGCGCCTCGTTCGCGAGGCGCTCTATCTCCCTGACCACCCCAGCGGTCCACTCCTTGGGGAACGAGAAGTCCATGCGGGCGCGGTCGGCGCGCATCTGGCCGCCGGTGACCTTCGCGCCGAAGTTTTGCCAGATCACGCCGGAGAGCACGTGCAGCGCGGTGTGGTAGCGCATATGCGCGTAACGCCGCTCCCAGCCGAGGACGCCCTTCAGCTCCCGCACGGTCTCCGGTATCGCCCTTTCGAGGACGTGAACGATCCGTCCCCCGTCGCGTCGCGTGTCCACGACGTTCGCCTCGATCGGGCCGACGCCCAGAGTGCCCCTGTCCGCCGGCTGGCCCCCGCCGCCCGGGTAGAAGGCCGTGCGGTCCAGGACGACCTCGCGGCCGGAGAGGCTCAGCACCTTCGCCTCGAACTCTTCGAGGTAGGCGTCGCGCAGGAACAGCTCTTCGGTCACAGCGCCAGCGTGCCCCGCTCGCGGTCCTTGAAAGTGACGACCTGCGTGTAGCCCACCTCGCGAACGAGCTTCACGCTCGTCTCGTAGCCTAGCCCGACCTGATCCGGGGCGTGAGCGTCCGAAGAGAGGATGATGGGAACGTCCCTCTTGTGGAACATTTCCAGGAGCTTCTTCGAGGGGTAGACCTCGCCCACCGGCTTCCGCAACCCCGCAGCGTTCACGTCCACGACGATGCCAGACTCGGCGACGGCGTCGGCGGTCTCTTCGAGCATGGGGGTTATGTCGCGGTCGGGGAAGGTGCGAAATATTTTTATGAGGTCCGGGTGCCCCAAGACGTCGAAGCGCCCACAGAGCGCGGCCTCGCGCACGTTGGCGTAGTACGCCGCGTAGAGGTCGTAGGCGTCCATCTTCTCGTAGATGTCGCGGTCTTCGGGGTGGTCCACCTCCTCGCCCTGAACGCGGTGGACGCTCCCGATCACGTAATCGTAGGGGAGCGCAGTGGAATCGCGCTCCATCCGCTCCTCGGCGCCGGGCACGAAGTCTATCTCTATGCCCAACCTCAGCCCGACGTCTTCAGACTCTTCGCGGGCTTCCTGGAAGGCGGCGAAGTCTATGTCGTCGAGGTAGCGGTCGTGCTCGGTGATGCCCATCTGGCGGATGCCACGCTTTTTGGCGACCTCGCAGTAAGTGAGGATGTTCTCGATTGTCATCGGCCGGTCACCGTGGGCTATGACGTGCAGGTGGTAGTCGATCAAAAGGCGTCTCCTAGAGGTCCGGTGTCTTCCTACTTCATCTTATAGGATACCGGGCGCGTTCATCGGGGTATAGAGTCGGCGCCGTGCCCATCCGCGGAAGGGATTACCCGATGAGAAGAGTCGCTTACGGCCTGACTATCGCCTTGACGATCGCGGTCGTCGTCGTGGAGCTGCTGCACGCCTCGGTGCTCCTCATCTTCGCCCTGACCTCGCTGGCCCTCATAGGGCTCGCGTGGGTGCTGGGGCAGGCCACCGAGAGCCTAGGCCACCACGCCGGCCCACGCATCGGGGGCATCCTCAACGCCACCTTCGGCAACGCCGCCGAGCTGATCATCACTATCTTCGCCCTCTCGGCGGGCCTCACGACGGTAGTGAAGGCCTCGATCATCGGCTCCATAATCGGGAACGTGCTCCTGGTTTTGGGGGCCAGCCTGCTCATCGGGGGCCTGAAGAACGGTACCCAGAGCTTCTCGGCGACCATCGCCGGGATAAACGCCTCGATGCTTGCCATCGTCGCCGCCGCCCTGGTCCTGCCCACGATCTTCGTCGCCACCGAGGCCCAAAGAGGCGGTGGCTCCCCCACCACCTTGAGCATCGAGGTGGGTGTGGTGATGTTCGTCCTCTACATCCTTTACCTGGTCTTCTACTTCCGCAGCCCCGAGGGGGGCATCGCCACCGGCGAGGGGCACGCGCCGTTCGGCAGGGCGGCCTCCTTCGCGCTGCTCATCGGGGCGACCGCCGCGGTCGCCTACGTCTCCGAGGCCTTCGTGGGGGCCATAGAGCCGATGACGGAGGAGATTGGGATCTCCGAGCTCTTCGTCGGCGTGATACTCGTGCCCATCGTCGGCAACATCGCCGAGCACATCGTGGGCGTCCAGATCGCCTACAAGAACGACATGGACTTCTCGATGGCGATCTCCCTGGGCTCCTCGATCCAGGTCGCGCTGCTGGTCACGCCGATCCTGGTCTTCCTCGGCCCCCTCCTCGGTCACCCCCTGGACCTCGTCTTCACCCCCCTGGAGCTCGGCGCCCTGGGCGCGGCGGTCGTCCTTACCGGTTTCATCGCCCTCGACGGCAAGTCCAACTGGCTGGAGGGCGCGATGCTCTGCGGCGTCTACGTCATCGCCGCCCTCGCGTTCTTCTTTTCCCGTTAACGCATGCGATTTTAGACGGGTTAAGCGTCTACGGCGCTTCCAGAGAATGTTCTTCTTCACAAGAAGGCGCATAAGTACCTGTTGGTACACCAGTTGATCGAAGCCCAGCGAGGGCACGTTGGCCACTATCTACAAACCAAGGCTCTGAAGACCATCTGTGTCGGTGGACATAATTCTCACCCATGCCAGCCAGTTCAGATGGGACTATGCGCCTCCCCGGCAGTTCGCGCATCCCGGCGAAGAGGCGCTCGCCGTTTGAGTACGGATACTCCTCGAGGGCGGTTATCCGCAACCTGGCCCCGGCGAGGGCCGTGCCGACCTCTCCGAACCCCCACCGAAACAGGTGGCAACGCTCGTGGTTCCCGAAACCCCGGAGCCCTCGACGAACCTGGCGGGGGTTAGGCCACCCCAGGACTCGCCCACGTAGTCTCCTACTCCCTCGTCCTCGGTAAGCGGCTCGCCGCCGGAGTAGTAGTCGTGGACGTGGTTCCAGTTCGCGTCGAACATCATCGCCGCCGGGTGGAAGCCCACGAGCACGAAGCGCCCGCCGGGCTCGAGGATGGCGGGGCGATACCTCGGTCCACGCTTCGAGGTCGGGTAGCCAGCAGACGACGCCGTAGGAGGAGAAAGCGGCGTCGAAGCGTCGTCCCGCTCGCGCCGCGTCCGCCAGCCAATCGTAGATGTCGGCGCGCTCGAAGCTCGCCGGGACGCCGGTCCTGGCGGAGAGAGCGTGGGCGGAGGAGATGGCCTCGTCGCTGATGTCCACGCCGGCCACCTCAGCCCCGAGCATGGCGAGGCTCAAAGAGTCGCCCCGGAGTTGCACTGCAAATGGAGGAGCATCTTGCTCCCGAGGTCGCCGAGCAGTCTCCGCTCCTCCGGGAGGAGCGTGCTGCCGCCCCCGCGCAAGAACCCAGCAAGGTGCCCGCGGTGGCTTTCGTGTGCCCCCGCCATCTCGTTCCAGAAACGCCGGTTCTACTCGCGAAGGTCCGTGCGGTCCACGGGAGGATTCTGCAACGGGGACGCGTCGACCCGGCGCGCCTCGAACGCTTCCCGCAGGACCCGCCAGAAGGCGGTCACGGTATCTTTCCAGCGTGGTAGATCGGCGGCGCGGCGGCGGGCAGCGGCGGACATCCGGCGCCGCAGCGCGGTATCGTCGAGCAAGAGCCCCAAGGCCCCGGAGAGAGCCCTAACGTCGCCCGGTGGCACGAGGATGGCGGCCTCCCCGCCGACCAGCCCGGGGACCGGACCCGTGTCGCACGCGATCACCGGCAACCCGTGCGCGAGCGCCTCGGCGTAGACGATGCCGTAGCCCTCGTAGCGAGAGGGCAGCGCGAAGAGATCCGCGGCGGCATAAGCCCCGGCGACTGCCGCGTCGCTGACCCGACCACGCTCGGAGATGGAGGCGTCCGGTGAATCCGCTATGGCGTGGCGCACGCAGGCCGCGTATTCGGGGTCGGCGTCCGTCTCGCCTATGAGCTCGAGCGTCGCGCCCGGCCGCTCGCGGGCCTTCCACGCGCGCACGAGGTCCAGGATGCCTTTGCGCGGGATCCATTGTGCCACGCAGAGGACGCGTAAGGGTGCATCTTCACGTACGGACGGCCCCGCGTTGGCGGCCGGTAGCGAGAGACGGTCGAAGCCGGGCGAAACGACGCGGACGCGTTCGAGTGGCACTCCCCGGTTCTTCAGGATGGACGCGCCGTGCTCGCTCACGGCCACGAGGAGGTCGGCGCGCAGTAGCGGCTCCTCGAACTTCCTGTCACGGGCGGCTCCGTTAGCGACGCTGGGCAGCTCGTGGACCATCGCCACGACAGGGAGTATCTTGCGCCAGCGGTCGAGGTGGGGCGCGCAAACGGCACAGGCCAGCGCGTCCACGACGGCCACGTCGAAGCGCCCGGCATCGAAGTCGAACCATGGCGCCGCAGCTTCCTGCTCGATCGGGGATGCCCCGGAGGCCACGATCTCCTCCACCTCGATCCCCTCCTCGCGCAGCCCCGCGATGACGCGGGCATTGTAGAGGTAACCGCCGGTCAGGCGACCCGTTTCCCCCACCGTGACGAAGGCGACGCGCAAAGAGTACCCCCGGGTCAGGCCAGCGAGTCCTCGCGGGCGGCGTAGACCTGCGAGTTTTCCCAGATGCGTACCGTCAGCGAGTCGAGGCCCTGGTCGTTCAGGGACGGGGCGAGTTTGTCCCAACAGTAGTGGGCCACCGCCTCGGCCGTGGTGTTCGTACCCGCGAGGTCCGGCACCTCGTTCAGGTCGCGGTAGTGCAGCGAGGCGGCCAGCTCCTCGACGGCCGGGCGCAGGCGGCCGATATCGTAGAGGGTCCCGTCGTTCATGAGGCGCTCGCCGCGCACGATCACCTCCATCCGATAGGTGTGTCCGTGGGTCCTCGTCGCCGGCCCGAAGTCTCCGACGAGCCGGTGCGCCGCCTCGAACCCCGCCGCGACGTAGATCTCGTACATCCCGTGCCTCCTCAAAACTCGCCGTGCGTAAGGATGACCTGCACCACCTCTTCGGGGCGCTCGTCCACGAGCCGATGGGCGTCCGGCGCCTCCTCGAAAGGGAGGCGGTGCGAGACGAGCTCCGCGAGCCGCAGCCGGGGCAACAGACCGAGCACCGCCTCCGTCCGACGGTCGCGGTCCCAGCGCGGAAGGAGCTTCGGGTTTATCCGCCCGACCTGCGAGGACCGGAGTTTCACCCTCCCCCTGTGGAAGCGTCCCCCGAGCGCGAGCGCGACGGGCTTCGCGCCGTACCACGACGCTACCACGACCGTCCCTTCGACCGCAACGGCGTCTATGGCAGCCTGTAGCGCCTCCCCCGACCCGCTTACCTCGACCGCCACGTCCGCGCCCCGCCCGGCGGTCGCACCGAGGACGCGCTCGGGCACGTCGTCCGGCTCAAGCGCCTCGTCCGCGCCCACCGCGAGCGCCAGTTCCCGCCGCTTTGCCAGGGGGTCCACGGCCAGCACCCGCCCCGCCCCGGCGAGCTCGAGCAGCTGGGTCACCAACAGACCGACCACGCCCTGCCCGAAGACGAAGGCCGTTTCGCCGAGGCGTAAGGGCGTGTCGTGGACGACGTTCACCGCGGTCTCGAGGTTGGCGAAGAAGAGGCCGCGCAGAGGGTCGAGATTTTCGGGGAGGCGCACCGGCATGTCAGCGGACACGACGAACACGTCCTGGTGCGGGTGGTGGACGAAGACACGGTCTCCGGGGGCGAGGTCCGGGACGTTCGGGCCGATGTCGAGGACGCGCCCGACCGTGGCGTAGCCATATTTGATCGGGAACCCGAAGCCGCCGGCGAGGGTGGGCAGGTCGAGCGGCAGGTCGGGAGGGACCTCGCCGCGGTAGACGAGCATCTCGGTCCCGTGGCTTATAGCCGAGGCGACCGTCCGGACGCGCACCTCTCCCGGCCCGGGGGGCGGCACCTTCTCCGGGCGCATCTCCGCTGTGCGCGGTGCGGAGAACCAGAGGGCGCGGGCTTCGAGCACGTCGCGCGGGGCGGGCCGCGAGGACGGTTCGGCCCTCAACGAGCGTCGTCCGGATACTCGACGCGGCCTTCGAGGACGAGGTCCACGCCATAGGGAACCACGGAGGTGTCGGTCAGCGTCAAGGACTCGGCCAACTCGCGGATGCCGAGGTCCCCGACGGCTTCGATGCCGCTCCCGAGGACTTTGGGCGCGATGCACACGGCGAGCCGGTCCACCAACCGGTCGCGCAGGAAGGACGTGATCAGGGCCGCCCCTCCCTCCACCAGCACCGAACGCACGCCCAGGACATAAAGTTCCGACAACAGCGCGCACAGATCCACCCGGCCCTCACCGCCGGTCGGCAGCAGCAGGACCGTCGCGCCCAAAGAGCGCGCCTTTTCGCGGCGGTCGGCGGGGGCGCGGTTCGTCACGGCGAGCACGGTGCCCTTGGCGGCCCCATTAGCGAGCATCGCGGCGGTGAGCGGCGTGCGCAAAGAGCCGTCCACGACGACGCGCAGGGGGTCTTCGCCGGGGACGAGGCGTACCGTGAGGCGCGGATCGTCCCTGCACGCGGTGCCGGCGCCCACCATCACCGCGCCGTGATCCGAGCGCAGGGCGTGGGCGAAGCGCAGCGACTCGGGGGAACTGATCCAGCGCGAGCTACCGGTCGCGGTCGCCAGGCGCCCGTCTAGCGTCTGGGCGTAGCTCACGGTGACTGTCGGACGGTCCATCACCCTCCATCTCGCGGCCTCCCCACCGGGAAAGATTAGCACGACTCCGTCCGGGCGCGTTTCGCGCGAGTACCTACATCCTGTCATACTGTACCGGATGGACCGGAGAGAGGAAAACCCCGCGAGCTGGGACCGCATACTGCTAGAGGGTATGGTTTTCCACGGCCGCCACGGGACGCTTTCCGCCGAGCGCGAGCTGGGCCAGCCCTTCGTCGTGGACATCGAGCTGCGTCTGGACCTGCGTCCCGCCGGGCTCTCCGACGACCTGACGAGGACGGTGGACTACGGTGAGGTACACCGGCGGGTGAAGGAGATCGCCGAGGGCCCGCCCGCCGGCCTGACCGAGACGGTCGCCGAGAGGATAGCCGCCGCGGTCCTGGAGGAGCACCCCACCGTCGAGGCCGTCCGCGTCAAGGTCGCCAAGCCGAACGTCCGGCTGGACGATACCGTCCTGGCCGGCTCGGCCGTCGAGATCCTCCGGCTACGCCGCGATACCCGCTCCGGTTAGAGCCCCAAAGACTCGACCCGCGAACCTCCCCCGAAGTCCTTGCGTAAACGTGTAGTATGGATCGGCACGCCATGCTAGATGACGCCCCTCGGCCGCCCGCCTTAGGCCCGGCTCTCACGCCGGAGGGTTCGGAGCGGGTCGAGACGCTCACGGCGGCGTTGTGCGCCGCCGATATGCTCTCCGCCTTCGGCCTGAACGGGCCGCGGCGCGGCGTAGCCCGGCGCACGCTGGAGCTTCTCGCCCGCGTCCCGGCGCGGCGCCTGGCGCGCCAGGTGGCGACCTACGATCACGTAGTGGGCGAGGCGGGCCTGGCGGCGGGTGGCGCGTGGGCGACGGAGCGGATGGCCCGGCACCTGGAGGTCGAGGGCGTGAGGAACGTACCGTGGGAGGGCCCGGTGCTGCTCGTCGCGAACCACCCGGGGCTGGGCGACGCCGTCGCCCTGTTCGCCGCGACCCCGAGGGCGGACCTGCGCGTGGTGGCGGCGGAACGACCGTTCCTGGAGGCACTCCCGAACACCTCACGATACCTTTTGACGGTATCGGAGGCGTCGCCGGGGCGCCTCGTGGTCGTCCGGGCCGCTGCCCGATACCTGAGGAGCGGCGGCGCGGTATTGACGTTCCCCGGCGGGAGGATCGAGCCTGACCCCGCAGTGCTACCCGGCGCGGTCGAGGCGCTCGGGCGCTGGTCGGCAAGCGTGGACCTCTTCGCGCGGCTCGTGCCGGGGCTCGCAGTCGTCCCGGCCATCGTAAGCGGTGTGATCTCCTCCAACGCCTTGCGCAACCCCCTGATCTTCCTGCGGCGCAGGAAGGAGGACCGCGAGTGACTCGCCGCCACGCTTCAGATGATGACGCCCGCGCTGCGCGATGTGGCCACGAGGGTCGCTTTCGGGCGACCCGTGCGCGCCGAAGGTTCTTCCGGCGGGGATGTCAGCAGGGCGGTGCTCGGGGAGACGCGGCGCCTGATGGAGCGGTGCGGGGCGCGGTAGCGTTGGGAAGGCGCGCCACAGATCGCCGCTGCCGTTCCTCTTCGTGACGGTCTTCGTGGCTTTACGAACTCCCGCACCAGGCTCTGTACGGTGTCGAAGCTCGGCTTGGCGACATTATCCGTGGCTTTCTGCGCCGGGCCACCCTGTCCTTGATCGTTTCCGCAGGCGGTGAAGATCAGACTGGTGATCCCCAGGATGAATATGCAGACAACATGACGACTTTGCATCATATCTCCTCGTATGTTGGTTCTTGGTCGTAAATTGCGGCCGCCTATGTAAGTGTGGCAGACCGTGTGTCTCCTCGGTCTCGAAGACCGCGAGAAAGCCTTGGTCGTCGCGCCCTCTGTGGTCCGTGGGGAGGAGGAGCCCGAACGGTTGCCCGAGCCGATGCGGCATAGCCCGCGAAGCCGCATCGGCAGGGACGAGCCTTCGTCGAGACCTTCGTCGAGAGGAAGGAGAACCGCGTTGAACGACCCAGGAAGGCCGACCCGCTACGTTTTGGGGTGGACGTGTCAAGGGAGCGCCTGGACGTGGTGATCCGCCCCACGGGCGAGAGCTTCTCGGCCGCCGGCAACGACCCCGGGGGCATCGTCGAGGACCTCGTCGCCCGTATCACCGAGGTCCTCGCACGCTTCGCCGAGGCGATGAGGCCCGAACCCCGGACTCTGACCGACGAGGAAGCCTCGCTTCTTCTGCGTGAGATTCTCGACCGCAGGAGGCAGCTCATCGGCGTGCTCGTCGCCGAGAACAACCGCCGCCTCTCGGCGACCTCCTCCATGCCGGTAAGGAAGCACATGTCCGCCCATGTCCGCTGGTTGGAGCAGGAGCGCGCCCGTACCGACCGAGACCTGGACGAGGCGATCGCGGTGACCGAGGCCTGGCGCGAGAACGAGGCGCTCTCGCGCAGCGCGCCCGGCGTAGGCCCCGTGCTCCTCGCCCCAACGACGCTCCTCGCCGAGCTCGGCGCGCTCTCACACAGGCGCCTTTCCGCCTCCTTGGTGGGTGTTGCCCCGTTCAACCGCGACTCCTCCGGCAGGCTGGGCGACAAGCGAGAGGTGTGAGGCGGTGGCAGGAGCAGGGTACAGGCCGCGTTCTTCTACATAGCGTCCCTCTCTCCGCCGCCTCCCGGCACAATCCCGCCGTGAGGGCCTTCTACGAGCGGCTCCTGAAGGCCGGCAAACCCAAGAAAGTGGCGCTCATCGCGGGCGCCCGCAAGCCGCTCGCCACCCTCAACGCTGTGATCAGAGATCACACCCCTTGGCGCCCTACTCACGTGACGTCACCTTGACTTTCAGGGCGGTTGCTTTCTCCTGCTCTTTGTTCTCTTACCGTTGCTTTCTTCAGCCGGTGATGACTCGGGGCTAGGTCCCCGCCGTCCTGGCGCGGCGCTAAGCTTCACCACCCTGGTCTGGGGTCTTGAGCTCGTCGTTGCCCCTGCCGTCGACGAGCAGGTCGCTGCCGCAGCCGCCGCGCAACTCGTCATCCGAGAGGTTGCTCATGACGTTGTCGTGCAACAGGTCGCCGCCGTTGCTGTGCATCAGATCCTCGCCGCCCCTGGCCTTCACGAAGTTGTTGCCGGCGAGGGCTCGGATCTCGTCGCGCGCCTCGGAGCCGGTGATGTATCCTATCTCGCCGATGCCGCGGCACTCCAGCGTACCAGGGTCCTGCTCGGAGCAGTAGTGAAGTTCCCCACCTGCGCCAACGTGCCGCCCGCCGTCAGCACCAGGATCAGTGTCCCCAACGCCAGAACCCCCATCGTTCGCCCCATTCTCTTTCTCGTCCCTTCGGGGGGTCGGTCCTAACCTGCCAGGCAACCAGCTCTCTTTGCTGCTATTGATGCGGATTTATCCAGAGATCGCAGCCAGCGCAAGACCCGGCGCGGACGCCCGGACGGGAGGCCATCGCCCCGGCCGTGTTCCCTGCGACCTCCCGTCTTCGTAGTCCTCTCAGGCCACCCAGCGCCAGGTCGCGAACATCGCGGTGAGGGCAGCCCCCAGGACGCCGCTCGCTACGAGCCAGACGTACAGCGCGGGCCTGCTCTTCGAGAGCACGAAGCCGAGGACGAGGAAGAGCGGGAAGGAGCCGAGCATGAAGCGCGGCAGGCTCATCAGGGGGAACGACGGTGTCGGCGTTAGCACGGGCAAGAGCGTCACGACGAAGGTGTACAGGGAGAGCCCCGGCGGCAACACGACGAACCCGACGCCCATTATTACGAGGAAGAGGGCGAGGAAGACGAGGTTGAGCGTGTTCGAGGCGGAGAGCGCGGGCGTGGGATCGGTCTCGACGAACAGGGTCGCGGGGTCGAGGACATAGCGCATCCCGTCGGCGGCGGCGGCCCAGGCGCGCGCCAGCGTATCGCCCGGGTCGGTCAGCTCGCGCCCCCAGTACGCGGCCTGCTGGCGGGCGAAGATCACTGGGTCCCCGAACCGCGCCCACAGGAAGGCCGCGTATCCCAGCAGCCCCGTGGGCACGAGCCCGAGCGCAAAGAGCCCGCGCCACCCGAACTCCCTCCGGGCGCGCAGCCACTCGTAGAGGAGCGGGATGAGCAGTAGCACCCCGAGGTTGCGCGTCGCGGCGGCCAACGCCCCGAGGACGCCCGCGAGCAGGAGATCCCGCCTGACATACGCCGCCCAGTAAGATCCGGCGGTGAACGCCACGAAGAGCGCCTCGGTGTACGGGGCATTGAGAAAGAACGCCGTCGGGAAGAACGAGAAGCACAGCGTCGCGGCCCGCGCGGACCCTACGCCCGCGTGCTTCTCCGCGACTCGGTAGACGAAGTACGTCGCGAAGAGCGTGGCGGCGAGTGAGACGAGCACACCCCACAGGGCCGGGCCGCCGCCGAGGGCGCTGCCCACGCTCACGAGCATCGGGAAGAGGGGGAAGAACGCGGTGCTCGCGGGGTCGCGGGCCCCGTAGCCTTCGGTAGCGATCTCCGCGTACCACGCCCCGTCCCAGTGCGCCCAGTAGTCGAGGAACCCGGGCGGCTCCAGGACCGAGCCGGCCGGTATCGCCCACGGCAGGAAGATCGCCGCGAGCGTCCCCGCGCAGAAGAAGAACAGCCGGCTCGTCCCGAAGACGAGCAGCACGAACGGCCAGGCGTTGGAGGCCTTCGCCGCGCCGGCCTTCGCCGGACCCGTTGTCTCAGTAGCGGAGATTCGGCCCCCTGCTTATGGCCCACCAGGCGCCCGAAAAGGCGAGGGTAGCGAGGAGGAAGACCACCACGAGCGTCGGGTAGGGGTTGAGGTCGGAGGTCTGAAGCGTCGCGTAGCGGGTGGCGTCCACCATGTGGAAGATCGGGTCGAACAGCGTCGCCACGCGCAGGAACGGGGGCAACATCTCCACCGAGTAGAACACGCCCCCCAAGAAAGCCAGCGGCTGTATCACCACGTTCGTCAGGAGCGAGACGTGGTCTATGTGCGTCGCCAGAGCGCCCACCATCGTCCCGAGGGAGGCGAAAGCGAAGGACGAGAGAAACGCGATCAGCAACAACAACCCCGGGTGCGCGATGCTCACCCCGACGAACGGCGCCCCCACGGCGAAGACCCCGAGGCCCATGACGACGCCCCGCAAGGTCCCGCCCAAAGAGTAGGCGAGGGCTATCTGCCAGTCGCCCATCGGGCTGATGAGGATCTCGTCGATGTACCGCTCGCGCTTGGCGTCGAAGACCGACCAACTGGAGTTCATTTGCGAGCCCGTGATCAGGCTCATCAGTGCCACCCCCGGCAGGATGTACTCCAGGTAGGGGACGCCGTCCACCTCGCGGATGCGCCCGCCCAAGGCGACGCCAAAGACCACCAGGTACAGGAGCGACGTCAGGAGCGACGGGATGAGCGTCTGGATCCACACGCGGGTGAAGCGCAGGACCTCGCGCCGGAGCAGCGTCAGGAACGGCCTACCGCTCAGCAGCACGCCCCACCGCCTTGAGGTAGACCTCCTCGATGCTCTTCGCCCCGAACCGCTCCTTGAGGCCCGCGCTCGTGTCCTGGGCGACTATCTTGCCGCCGGTTAACAGCGCGACCTCCTCGCACAGCTCCTCGGCCTCCTCCAGATAATGCGTCGTCAGGAGGATCGTCAACCCCGCGTGGTTCAACTCCTGGATGTACTCCCAGAGCGAGTGCCGCAGCTCCACGTCCACCCCGGCCGTCGGCTCGTCCAGGAAGAGCACCTTCGGGTCGTGCATCAGGGCGCGGGCGAACATCACCCGCCGCTTCATCCCGCCCGAGAGGGTGTTCACCCGATCCTTGCGCTTCTCCACCAGCGCGAACCGCTCCAGGAGCTCCACGGCCCTGTCTCTGGCCTTGTCCCTGGGCACCCCATAGTAGCCGGCGTGGTAGAGCAGCGTCTCCTCCACGGTGAGGAACTTGTCCAGGTTGATCTCCTGCGGCGACAACCCGATCATGCGCCGCGCCTCCCGGAACTCCCGGTAGGCGTCCCTCCCGAAGACCTCGACCTTCCCCTCGTCCGGGCGCGCCAGGCTGACCACCGCGTTGATGAGCGTCGTCTTCCCCGCCCCGTTCGGCCCGAGCAGACCAAAGAACCGGCCGGCCCCAACCTCCAGAGAGAGCCCATCCAGCGCCACGAGCCCGTTCGAGTAGGTCTTCTTCAAACCCTCTATCTTCAGCGCCGGGACCTGCCCGTTCTTAGCGTTCACCAAGAACCTCCAGAGCAGCCTTCTCCCCGGAGAGCATCGAGCCGTTTATCGAGGAGTCCTCCGTGTACTCCCCGGCGACGAACAGCCCTGGCGTCTCGGTGCGGTTCCCCGGCAGACCGTCGTGGATGCCCGGCGGCTGGACGAACTGGGCGTAGGGGACGCGGTAGACGGCGAGCGGCGCGAGGTCGGCCTCCGGAAACCACGAGCTGATGTCCTCGACGCCGCGGCGAAAGACCTCCTCGTCCGAGAGCTCGAAACCCTCCAGGGCGACGACGTTGAGGAGGCTTTGCCCGTGGGGCGCGTACGACGGGGCGACGGCGCTTATCTCCACGGCGTTGTTCACGAACCCGCCCGCGTCGGCGTTTAGCAGGATCTTCCTCCCGCCATTTAACCTCTGCGCGGCGTAGTAGGCGCACACCTGCCCCACCGACTCCTCCGGGGCAGGAACCCCCGCGAGCCGCCCCGCCTCCGGCGCCACCACCACGGCATCGGCCTCGTGCTCGTCACCGCCGGGGGTCCTTACGCCAGCAACCCGGCCGGCGTCCCGCAGGAGCTCCTCGACGGGGCTGTCCGTGCGAGCGGCGTCGAGCGGGAGGCGGGAGGCGAGCTGTTCGGGGATCTCGCCGATGCCGCGCGCCGGCACGCAGGTCCTGCCCGCTGCGAGCATCCTGAACGTGAAGCGCAAGACGCGCGCGGAGGTAGAGAGCGAGCGGTCCAGGAAGATGCCGCCGTAGAACGGCCGGAAAAAGTCGTCTATGAACCCCTCGGAGAAGCCGCTGGCCCGCAGGTACTCGAGGCTCGACGCGTCGGCGCCGCCGTCCGTCGCGCTGGCGGACTCGGCCCTCTCCGTCGAGGAGGCCACCGCGCGCGCGAGGGTCGTGACCTTGTCGCCGAAGGTCGCCGCGCTGGAGAGGAGCGAGGGCACAAGCGCCGCGGGGTCGCGCAAAGGGTCCGAGAGTACGCTCGCCTCGCGGCCCCGGCGAACGACAGCGCCGGGGTCGAACGCCCTCAAGTCCAGCGCCGCGTGGTCCAGGTGCCGCCTGGCCGCGGGATAAGCGGTGAAGTACACCTGGAAGCCCCGGTCGAGGAGGAAACCGTCGCGCTCGTCGGTGCGCACGCGGCCGCCGACCCCGTCGGACGCCTCGAAGACGGAGACCTCGGCGCCACGCTCCATCAACACCTTTGCACATGTCAGGCCGGCCAGCCCGGCCCCTACGATGATGACCTTCATACGGCTACGGAGTGTAACCGCCCGACGGAGGAAGGACTACCGGGCGGATCACAACCCGGCTCCTCCCTTGGACCTCTAGCGCGCACAGTCCAGCGACCGCGCCTCCCGACAATGCCTCTGCGAAGGCACAGACTAGCAACGTTCGCCGCGCTCGTCGATCGACGAGCGTGGCAGGTGGTTACCGGGAGTCGATCTGGAGAAGCGCCTGGCAGCGTCCCGTAACGTCAGCAACAGTTAATAGTTCGTTTACCAGCATCAGTCTTGGGTTCTAACCTGCGCTTACCACCCGGTGAGCCACCTTATACAGAGCGATAGGACCCGCCAGTGTCCCCAAACTCCAGCCTGACCCTGTGCTCCCCGTCCAGGACGAGCGCAGCGGAGTAGGGCTTGCCGGCCTTGCTCTTGAAGCCCTTCAGCTGCCCGGTGCGGCCCTTCGTGAGGAGTTGTCTCGCCTGCGCGGCCGTCACCCGCTTACCGGATACCGTCTTCCAGATGGCGAACTTGCAGCCGGTCTTCCACGCCGAGCAGCCATAAGCCTTTTTCGTCTCCACCACCGGCGCGCCGCATCTGGGGCACGCGCCCAGGGGCTCGCCCGCGGTCGCGGCGCCGTTCGAGCCGGATCCGGTACGGCGTCCCGCGCGCGCTTTCGCGGGGGCGGCGACCTTCTCCCCCTCCTTGTTGCGCACCTCCTCGACGAGGGCGGTGGCGAAGCGTTTGATGTCGGAGACGAAGAGGCGGCGGGCTTCGCCGTCGGCGCCGCGCTCCATCTTCGCGAGGCGTTCCTCCCAGCGCGCGGTCAGCTCGGGCGAGGCGATGGGGCTCTCTCCCAGCAGCCCGATCAGGGCGCGCCCCTTCTCCGTCGGTACGAGCACTTTCTTCTCCCGCGCCAGATACCCGACCCCCACCAGCCGCTCTATGGTCGCCGCCCGCGTCGCCGGCGTCCCGAGCCCCGAGTCCTTCATCGCCTGCCGCAACTCCTCGTCCTCGACAAGCCTCCCCGCCGTCTCCATCGCCCCTAGCAGCGCCGACTCCGAGTAGCGCGGCGGCGGCTTCGTCTCCCCCTCCTTGACCGCGACCTTCGCCACCACCCACTCCTGTCCGACCTCCACGGGCGGCAGCACGGGCGGCTCCTTCTCCCTCTTGCCGCCGACCCCGTCCGGATACAACGCCCGCCACCCCGCCTCCAGCACGACCCTCCCGCGCGAGAGAAAGGTCTCCCCACGCGCCTCGGTGACGACGGTCGTGTTCTCGAAGCGGGCCGCCGGGAAGAAGACCGCCAGGAAGCGTCGCGCCACGAGATCGTAGACCTTCGCCTCGTCCGGTGGCAGCTCCCCGGCAGCCTTTTTGTTCGTCGGGACGATCGCGTGGTGGTCCGTGACCTTTGAGTCGTCCACGACGCGTCCGGAGATGGGAAGTTTCGGTAGCGCCAACAGACTTTCGGCGAACGCCGAAAGCGCGGGGAGCGCGCCCGCGGCCTCGACGCGCTTCTTCAGCGTGGGGATGACGTCCTTCGTGAGGTAGCGACTGGAGGTGCGGGGGTAGGTGATGAGCTTCCGCTCCTCGTAGAGCGCCTGCGCCGCCTTGAGCGTACGCTCGGCGGTGAAGCCGAACTTCGCGTTGGCGTTGCGCTGCAGCTCGGTGAGGTCGTAGAGGAGCGGCGGCCTCTCCGAGGCAACCTTCTTCTCCGCTTTCTTTACGACGCCCGTGCCGCCGCGCACCTTTCCGGCTATCTCCTCGGCGGCTTCCTTCTCCTTGAGGCGGTTCTCCTTGCCCTTGAACCAGACTCCGTCGTAGGTAGCGCCTTCGCGGGCGAAGCGGGCGTAGACGGTCCAGAACTTCTCGGGCTGGAAGGCTTCGATCTCCGCTTCGCGGTCCACGAGGAGCTTGAGGGTCGGGGTCTGGACGCGACCGACGGAGAGGACGTTGCCAGGGCTCCCGAACCTGGTGGAGTAGGCGCGGGTAGCGTTCATGCCCACGATCCAGTCGGCCTCGCCGCGGCTCCTCGCCGCGTCTTCGAGGGGCTTCATCGCGCGTCCGTCGCGCAGAGAGGCGAAGCCGGCCCGTATCGCCTCGAGGGTCAGGGAGGAGATCCAGAGCCGCAGGACGGGCTTCTTGCAGCCGGACAACTCGTAGAGGTAGGAGAAGATGAGCTCACCTTCCCGCCCGGCGTCGCACGCGTTGACCACCTCGGTCACGGACGGGTCCTGCATGAGCTTCTTGACGACCCCGAACTGCTCGCGGGTCTTCGCGTTGACCCTGACCTCGAACCTCTCGGGGAGCACGGGCAGGGTCTCCAGGCGCCACTTCTTGTACCTCTCGCCGTAGGCATCTGGTGGGGCGAGCTGCGCGAGGTGCCCCAACGCCCACGTGACGGTCCAACCCTCCCCGGCGAGGGAGCCCTTCTGCTTGCGGTGCGTCCCCAGGGAGCGGGCGATGTCCCGACCGACCGACGGCTTCTCCGCGACTATGAGCCTCATGGGACGAGTATACGGGACGCGCTCTCGGGTCCCACCCCGCGCCCCAAAACTGCGGGTCTTCCGAGCCTAAGAAGCCCCGGCCATCCGCGCCAGAAAGGCGCGCACCGCCTCGACCGTGGTCTCTGGCGCGGAGTAGAGGACATCGTAGTGGTTGGTGTTCTCGACCTCGACCAGGTCGCAGTCTGGGATGACTCGCTCCATGCGGCGGGCCTCTTCGGGGGGCAGTATGAAGCCCTCCTCGGGGTTCAGCAGGCCGACCGTGGAGAGCAGGACGAGGGTGGGGCACCGTATCTCCGGGTGCCGCTCGTTCAGCGGGAAGCCGGTGAGCTTCTCGCCGTCGCACCGGACGGCGTCCCTGTCCGCCAGCGGATGCCACTCGACGTTCTCCTCGTACACGTCCCCGGCAAAGTAGCGCTCCAGGCGCTCGTCCCAGCGGTCCCCGACCAGATGGGGAGGCTCCTGACGTGCTCGACGTAGGCCTCGCGGGACGAGTAAGACTGCTCCAGGCGCTCGACGGCCGGCGAGGTCAGGGCTCGTATACCCTCCGTTAAGTCCGCGCCGCCGTCCACGAGGACGAGGCCGGAGAGGCGCTCGGGGTGCTCGGCGGCGAGGTGGACCCCGATCATGGCCCCCAGCGAGTGCCCGACGAAGACGACCTTCTCCAACCCCTCCCGGTCCAGCAGCGCCAGCAGGTCGCGCGCGTGCTCCGGGATGCCGCCCTCGCCTTCGGTCATGCCCCTCGAAGCCCCCCGTCCGCGCAGGTCCGGCGCGAGGAAGCGCCAGGCCCCACCGGGGATGCGCCCCCCTGCCGGGTCGAGCTCCTCGACCAGGGCCTCGAAGGCCTCGGCCCGCCCCGTGAGGCCGTGGACGAGCAGGGCCACGCGTGGGGCGTCGCCCCTCCCCCACTCGACCCACTCAAGGTTCGCGCCGCCGTCCGCCACCATCCGTACCCCTCCCCCATCGTTCCGCTCTTACGTATCCCGCAACTCGCCGCCGAGTACCACCTTCGCCCCGTCGCGGCGCGGCTCCTCGGGGAACCTCTCCAGGGTGACGCCGACGCGCCGGTAGCCGCCGGCCACCTCTGGGCACGTCGTGGATAGCCTGCCCCGCCCCTCGGCGTCCACGGTGAACGTGCCCGCGCTGACACGCCCCTCCTCCCGGCCGAACCACAGCTCATAGTATTCGTTCGGGCCCGTTGCGGGCAAGCCCCAGACCTCGAGGTCGGCCTCCGCGCCCACGCCCGAAGCCCTCACCTCCAGCTCCCCGCCCGCGTCCGGCGCGAGCCCTGTCGGCGCCAGGGCCGCGGTCTCCGCCGCAGGGTCGAGGCTCCCGGCCGAGTAGTAGTATGCCGCCACCAGCGCGAGGACCAACAGCGCCGCCACCGCGACCGCGCCGCGTACGGGCCGGGAGGACGACACCCTCCCGCCGCCGGGCGCTCTGTCCTCGCTTCGGGGGGGTAGAGAGGTGAGGACGCGCTCCTTGAGGCGCGGGGGCGCGGCGGCGTTGGCTATGGCGGCCCCGGCGAGCCGCTCGTGGGTCTCGCGCAGGCGGCGCTCCTCTTGGCGGCACGCGGGGCACCGTTGCAGGTGCCGCTCGACCTCGCGCTCCTCGTCCGAGCCCAGGGCACCCAGTACGTAGGGTCCGAGCATGAGGTCCCGGATCCCGCGGTGCTCCGCTCCAGGGTAGTCCCTGCTATCCATCCTCGCGGCTCCTTGGGGAGCGTTCTTCGAGGCGCTTGCGAGCGGTGCGCAGGGCCGCGGTGGTGCGGCTCTTGATCGTGCCCAAAGGGGTGTTGGTGCGGGTGGAGATCTCGCGCTGCGAGAGCCCGCCGAAGTAGGCGAGCACGAGGACCTCCCGGTGCTCGGGCGAGAGCTTCGAGAGCACGCCCACCACGTCGAAGCCGCGCAGGACCTCCTCGGCGGCGTCGTTCTCCTCGCCGGGGAGGGCGTCGTCGGGCACCGGGGCCACGGTCCTCACGCGAGCCCGCCGGCGGCGCGCGAGGTCGGTGGCGCGGTTGCGGGTTACGCGGTGGACCCAGGTCGAGAAGCTAGCCCGCGAGGGATCGAAGCCGGCGGCGTTGCGCCAGACG
>JADDPV010000145.1 GCA_016781705.1 Rubrobacter sp. | reverse complement strand
TCCTGTTAGCCTTCTCCATTCAATGTCTGTAGGGGGCAACTCGGGTTAGATAACCATATCGCTCATTCTCTCAGGCGGCGTCCTGGGTCTGATCGGCGGGGTGCTCGCCGGACGAAACCCGTTGGTGGACGTTATTCTCCGGCTGATCGCCGGCCTCGTCGAACTCCCTTTCGGTCTCCTTTTCTCGTTGGAGTGGTGGTTCGTAGGACTGCCACTGCTGCTGGGCAGCATCCTGCTCTCACGGGTATCTCCGCGCACCGGGCGGCCTCGAGGAGCTTCTATGCGTTGGCAATGGGTTCTTCAGGTGGCAGGCGAGAGGGGATTCAGGGTCGGTGAAGTCGAGGGTCATGTCTATGAGGGCGAGGGTGGGGTGGCGGCCGGAGCCGCCGCGCTCGCCGAAGCCTTCGACTTCGTAACGAGGCTACCCGTTCCCGTTAGCGGCTCCGGTGCGCCCCCATCTCGCCGGAGAACCACTCGTTGAACTTGCGCTGCGTCTCGGCGATTGCCGCGCGTTGGTCTGCGAGCGACGGGAGCGGGCCGTGGTCGAACTGTTTGTCTCTCCACGGCCCTCGCACAGCTCGCCGCGCCGTGCTTCGGTAGCGCCGGGGTCCACCGCGCCGTCTTCGCCGAGGACGACGCCGTATTCCGTTGCGGCGACCTCGGAGCTTATGAGTCGCCAGCGCACGTCTTTGGCGACGGCTTCGGGGTCGCGGGAGAGTGGATCACCGACGCCTCCCGCGCCGGCCGTCTCGAAGATGAGGTGATCGCCCTCGTAAACGGGCACGTCGCTCACTTTGGAGGGGAGGTCCACCTGCTCGCCGCTCGCGCGGATGAGGGTCTTTCTGGATGAAGCACCGGGCTTGCCGCCGGCCATGCCGTAGGGGTAGGTGTAGGCGCGGTCGTCCTGGTAGGTAATGCTACCGTCGGCGAGGAAGCGGTAGATCTTCTTTATACCGCAGCCGCTGCGGGACTCGCCCGCGCCGCAGGAGTCGCGGCGGACGGAGTACTCCTCAACGATCAGGAGGTAGTAGGTCTCCATGTACTCCGCTGGGACTGTCAGGAACTCCAGCTACCAGGAGTTCCCGTCCAGCCCGTCCTTGCCGGGTATGGTGGGGATGGCCGACGATCCCCGCGACCTCCTAGGGTAACGGTCTTTGATCGTCGTGGATGTTTCGGTAGCCGTGACGAGACGCGCAAAAGAGGAACCCTTCCGGCCGTGGTCCGAAGTAGAACGCGCCCGCTCCCCATCCCCGGCGAGCACCGGACGAACCGCCCCCCACGGGCTAGAATTGCTCCGTTGATCAGACCGGCGGGAGGCGTGGTTGCCCGAGAACACAATCCGAATGGAGAACGGCCGGCTGCCCTACGACTTGGGCGCCTTCGATCTCGACGGCACGGTGCTGCGCCGGGACCTGAAGATAACGGATGCCACGGTCGAGGCACTCAACGCCCTGCGCGGGCGCGGCGTGCGGCTCGTGGTGGCGACGGGGCGGCGGTTTTCGGGCGCACGCGAATACGCGGGGAGGCTGGGCTTCGAGGATGACGATCCCGTAGTCTGCTACGGTGGCTCGATGGTGCGCACGATGGGCGGCGAGACGCTCTTGCACCGCAAGCTCCATAAAGCTCTCGGCGTCGAAGCTTTGCGTTGGGCCGAAGAACGGGGCTTGCACGCCCGCGTGTTCCTCGACGACCGCATCGTCGCCTCCCCCGACACCCCGGCGGCCACCGGCTTCCTGCGCCGCGGGGAGGAGCCCGACGTCGAGGTCGTCGCGTCCCCGGCGGACTGGCTGGAGGGCGGCGGGGAGGAGCCGACCAAGCTCGTCTTCGTGGACCGCCCCGACGACGTGCCACGCTGGCTACAGGAGGCCCGCGACGCCTTCGCCGGACGCCTCTTCGTCACCCGCAGCCTCCCCCACTACGTCGAGGTCGGCGGTCGTGAAGGGACAAAGGCGAAGGGCCTGGCGTTCCTCTGCGAGCGGTGGGGCATACCCCCCGAGCGCACCCTCGCCTTCGGGGACGCGGATAACGACGTGGACATGCTCCGTTTCGCGGGCCTCGGCGTCGCCGTCGGCGGGATGACCGACGAGGTTCGGGAGGCCGCCGACGCGGTCGCCCCCCCGGTGGACGAGGACGGCGTCGCCGCCTTCATTAACGACCTGCTGCTGAAGAAGGGCTCCTGATGCCCGAGCTGCCGGAGGTGACGGTCATATCGGGGGACGTGCGCGCCCTCGCGCTGGGCAAGAGGATCACGCGGGCGGCCGTCTTCAGGGATGACGTCTCCAACGCTGGTGTGGAGGGGTTCCCGAAGAGGCTCGTCGGGAAGACGCTGCGGGGCGCGGGGCGGCGCGGCAAGGTCGTCGTGCTCGACTTCGGAGACGTGGTGGGGTTGGTGCATCTCGTGATCTCCGGCCGCGTCAAGCGCCTCGACGCCTGGCGTGACCCCGACAAGGAGCATACAGCGGTCCTGGAGTTTGCCCCGGACGGACCCGTGCTCGCCTTCACGCGGCTCTGGCTCGGCTACTTCGACCTCTACGACCCGGAAAAGGTGAACGAGCACCCCCTCGTCTCGCGCCTCGGCCCCGACCCGTTCTCGGAGGACTTCTCCCCGGAGTACCTGCGGAAGCTTTTCGGGCGTCGCAAGGCGTCGGTGAAGGGCCTGCTCTTGGACCAGTCGGAGGTCTCGGGCCTTGGCAACATCTACGTAGACGAGGTGCTCTTCGCCGCCGGCGTCCACCCTACCCGCAAGGCGAACACCCTCCATCCCGCGGAGATAGAGAAGGTCCACCGCGCCGCTCGCGACATCCTCGCCCGGGCGATAGAGCTTCGTGGGACCACCTTCGACTCCTACCACGACGCGTTCGGGGAGACGGGTGAGTACCAGCGCGAGCTCCGAGTCTTCGACCGCGACGGGGAGCCCTGCCCCACCTGCGGGACGGAGATAGAGAAGCTCCGCGTCGCCGGCCGTGGTACCCACGTCTGTCCGAATTGCCAGCCGGTCAGCTCGTCGGGTGAGCCGCGGACGGCGACGCGGTGACCCCTCTAGAGGAGCCATCCGGTCGCATGAGCAGGCTGACGGGCTTCCGGTGACGGTTCGAAACGGAAGCTGACAGGCTGAAGTGCTGAAATGCTGACGGGCTGAAATATACTCCCGGCCGTGCGACCGGTTCCTTCCATCTTCGAGCGTGCCCGCGGGCGTGCCCAGGCTAGCGCCCGCCGCCTCGACGCGGCCCTGGAAGGGTTCTTGGGGCGACGCCCCGGCCTGACGCGTGGGGGCCTGACGTTTTGGGGGTTTTTGGTCTTGCTCCTCGTGGCGGTGCTGGCGGCGGGGTTCGGGGCGGCGGTCGGGGGGCGGAGCGTGGAGGAGGTCGTCTACGCTGCCCGGGACGGCTCTATCGTCGCGGTCGAGCCCGTCTCCGGTGAGGCGCTAACCGTCTACGAGGGGAGCGCTTCGGAGGAAGCTTCGCGCTTCGCTTTCGTCCCGACGACCGCGGGCGGCTTGCGCTGGCTCGCCTTCTCGGTGTTGCGAGGCGGGCTGGAGGAGGGCTCTCCGCCGCGCGCGGACCTCTACACCGTGGACCCCGTCCGTCAGGCCCGCGCCCGTCTCACCGGCGCCGTCCCCGGGGAGGTTTTCACCGACCCGGCTCTCTCGCCCGCCCGGAGCCGGATACTCGCTGTTCGCCACGAGAGCGGCGCGCCGCCCAACGTCGCGGTCATGCCCAGGAGCGGCTCCAGAGTGTCGCTCCTCGAGCCCGACCTCGAGAGTGCGGCGCCGATCCTGAGCGCAGTCTGGATCTCCGACGACGCCCTCTTCGCCTGGCGGGCTTCGTCGTCGTCCCCCGAGACTCTCTCCCTCACCGCCCACGATCTGGGCGAGCGGCGCCGCGTGACCGTCTACGAAACGGAGAACGAGCTGGTGGGTCCCCTCTCATACCACCGCGACTCCAACACCGCCGTCCTAGCCGAGCGCCCCCGCGGCGCTCCTCTGGAAAAAGCCAGGCTGAAGCTCCTCGTGGGCGACGAGGAGATACCGCTCGCGGGGGCCGGAGACGGCCTCGGCCTCTACGACCCCTCGCCGCCCACCAGGGCGTCCGTCATGGGCCTCGACGGACAGATGGCCGTGCTGTGGACCGACGGAGAGGAGGAGTGGGGCGTCGGCCTCCTCGACCCCGAGTCGTGGAGCTTCCGCAAGACCGCCGTCCGCGTCGAGCTCGAAAGCCGCCACCCCCAGATCAGCCCCGACGGCCTCCACGTCGCCACCTACGACGAGAAGGATGACGCAATAACGGTGCGGAGGCTGCAAGACGGCGGTCTCGTCCGGCGCATCGAGGGCGCGCAGCCGCCGGAGACCGCCCTGGCGCGGCTGCAAGAGAGCGGATTCGAGGTACCCCCCGAGGCGTCGTGATTCGTGCCCCCCAGCTTCGCGTGGAGGAGCTTTGACGAAGGGTAGTCCGTGGCGCGTGCCTTGGCGCATGCCGTGGCGGGAGCGCAAGGCTGAGAAGGGTCGGCGGCGCGTCGGGCCGCGCGGGTTCGTCCTCCTGTGCGCGGTGTTCTACGCGCTCGTTATCGGGGGGTTGGCCGCGTACAAGCACGAGGTCTACGCCTCGTCGCGCTTCGATCTCGGGAACATGGATCAGGCCGTGTGGAACTCCTCGCAGGGGCGCCTCCTCGAAGCGACCGACGAGAACGGCGAGCTGACCAGCCGCCTCAAGAACCACGCGGACTTGCTCCTGCTCCTCTTCGCGCCGCTCTACTGGCCGGCGCCCAGCCCGCACTGGCTCCTCGCCGCGCAGGCCGCCGTCGTTGCTCTGGGCACCGTCCCGCTCTTCTGGCTCGCGCGGCGTTTCCTGCGGGGCGATTCGCAGAGCGATTGGCCGGCGGCGCTCATCGCCGCCGCGTACCTCTTCAACCCGGGCCTTCAGTCCGCCAACCTCTTCGACTTCCACGCGCAGACGATGGCCGGCACGTTCCTCCTCTTCGCCTTCCATTACCTCCTGGAGAAGCGTCTCCTCGCGTTCGTCGTCTTCGCGGTCCTCGCCGCGCTCACGAAGGAGGGGATCGTGCTCGCGGTGGCGATGATGGGGCTGTACGCGATCTATCCTTTGCGCAGGCCCCGGTGGGGAGCCCCGATCTTCGCGCTGTGCGTTGGGTACTTCCTGGTGATCGTGCTCCTCGTCATACCGGCCTTCAACGCCGGCGAGGGGAGCCTGCTCGTCGAGGAACGCTACGAGGCTTTCGGGGGGTCTCTGGGCGGCGTCGCGAAGACCGCCCTGACCGACCCGCTCTTCACCTTGCGCTTCGTGCTCGCCGGGGCCAAGAGCGCCTACCTCGCCCAGCTCGCCGCCCCGACGGGCTTCCTGGCCCTCCTCGCGCCGCACCTCCTCGCCATACCCCTGCCCGAGCTCGCGGTGAACCTGCTCTCCGAGCGCCCGCAGATGACGGACATCCGTTACCATTACTCGGCCCCCATCATCCCCTTCGCCTACCTCGCCGCCGCCGCCGGCGTCCGCAACCTCCTCCGGCTCTTCGAGAGGATGGAAGGTTCGCACCGTCGCCCCTTCTCGTGGCTCGAGCGCATCGTCCCTGGCAAAGGCCTGCGGGAGAGGCTTCCCCTCTTGCTCGGGCTCGGGATGCTCGTCGTGGGGGTCGAGCTCGACTACCAGAACGGACCGCTGCCCCTCTTCCGCTCCCCGATGAACGACAACACCGCGATAGAGCCGGCGCCGGCCTCACACCGGGCGGCGCTCGACGAGGCAGTGGCCCTCATCCCCATAGACCCAGGAGTCAAGGTCTCGGCGACCAACTCTCTGGGGCCGCACCTCTCCCACCGCCGCTACCTCTACCTCTTCCCCGTGATCGAGGACGCCGACTACGTCATCGTGGACCAGGCCAGGCCCGCCTACGACACGAACAACAGCAGCCCCGTTCTCAACCTCCAGTCCTTGCAACGGCTCCGGAGCGACCCGCGCTACAAGGAGATCTACGCCGAAAACGGCGTTCTCGTCTTCGAGAAGATGGAGAGAGCGCCGCCAACGAGCGCCTAGACTCCACGCGGCCGTAACGACTTGCTCGAGGATCGATGCTCGAACAAGCCACAGCTTCAGGCATCAGATTTGCTCGGCGGTAGGCTGTCGCGTTGGCAAGAGATTGCCGGCGTGGGTGATCAACTCTTTGACCGGCGCGGTCTGTTAGTGTGGGCCCAACCAGCGCATGAGCACCTTCGGCGTGACGACCACGAACTGGAATAGGCCGGCGCTCCGCATGATCCGAAGCCCGCGCTAATGAGGCTCTTGACCTGCGATGTCGCGACGGGCGAAGCCTCGGCGGCCGTCCCTCAGGCTTCGCGCAGTAGATCCGGGTTGGCCTCGGCGAGGTCCTGGGCGCGGCCGTAGGCCTCGTCGGCGCTCTCGTAGCCGTCGCCCGCCTGGGCGAGGACGTCGAGCGCCCTCTCGCGGTCGCTTTCGAGGATGGGATCCTCCGCGAGGATCTGATAGAACTCCGCCTCGCTGGCCTCGGCCTCCAACTGGGCGCCCATCGCCTCGGAGAGGAGGCTGGCGTAGTCTTTGACCTCGCGCTCCACCTCGAGGTCCTGCACCCCCGAGAGGCTCTCGCGGGCCTCCTCGAGGCTGCCGCGCGCCTCCAGCAAGGTCTCCCGTGCGTTCCTTATGCGCTCGACCTGTGCCTCCGGGTCTTCCCCGGCTTCGAGCGCCTCTCTGGCCCCGTCGTAGGACTCGCGGGCCTCCCCGTAGAGCCGGTTGTGCTCCGCGACGGCTTCGCTCGTCGCCGCCATCGCCTCTTCGGCCTGCCCCTCGGGTCCGCCGCAGCCCGCCGGGAAGAGCAGCAGTGCGAAGGTTGTCACAACGAGAATGGTCGTCCGGTCTAGAATACGCGCCATGAGCGAGAGTAGTCTACCGCCTTTCGGACCCGCGCGGAAACAGAGCGCCTTGATGGCGAGCGCCGCCGGGACCCTGAGACGCCTGTGCGCCCGATTGGGCGATGCCTTGCGACGCGGCCCATGGGGCGACCGGCGCGGCGGCGATGCGGGTGAGCCGCCTCCCGGCGGACCTTCTTCAGAGCTGGAGTCGCGGGCGGCGCGTTTGGTTCGGGAGTACCTGGACACCGAGGCCACGAACCTCGAGAGGGCCGAGCGGCTCGGTGAGAAGGCCGAGCGCCTGGAGAAGGCCGGCACGCCGAGCGAGAGCGTCCGCAATCGGGCGGAGCGTGCCCGGCGAGAGGTTGCGGCGGGACTCGGCGCCCTGCGCGCGCACTTTGTCGAGTCCACCCGCGAGGGGGCCGAGGGCCGGGAGGGAGCCCGGGCTTTCGACCGGGTGGTCGAGGCCCTGTGCCCCGCCTACGGACTGCCGCACGGATCGCCCCGCCGGGGCAACCCCTGGGAGGCCTCTAGCGCTCGCCGGCGTCGCCTCTCAACCCTCTGACGAGGTCAGGGTGCCGTAGATGTCCATGGCGATCCTGCGCGCCTGCGGGCCGGTCTTGGGATAGAGGAAGAGGAAGCCCAGGGCGCCGGCGACTATCAGGAGCAGCGTGCCGAAGCCTCCGCCGCCCCTCCTCCTGACCCTCTCGCCGCGCACCCGCTTCGCACCCTCCTGGGCGGCTTCGGCCACGGCCTCGACCTGGGAGCGTAGCTTGTCGTCGTCCCAGAGTCTTGCGACGATGTCGGTCGGGTCCTCGTCGGAGAGCTCCTCGTAGATGTTGCGGGCCGCCTCGATGAAGCTGCGGATGTTGTCCCGCAAGTCGTCGTCGTAGAGCAGCCGCTCGGCGATAGGCCTCGCCCCCGCGTAGGCGGCGGCCAGGGTGGCGGCGGGGACCAACGAGTTGCCCCGGGCCTCCTGCCTCAGCTTCTGCGCCCGCGATTTTCTCCCGAACAAAGGGGGACCTCCCTCTCCTCTTTCTGCCAGCGTCCTGTATTGGCATCCTGCTTACAGGGCCGTAATAATACCCTTTTCCGCGGGGACGCACGCGGCCGCCGCGACCCGCGCGGTACCCGACCTCGCCGTCCACTTCGTTGCATGAGCCCACCGGGCAAGCTCGGAAAGCTGGAGCGCCTCGCGAGGCTGTGGGAGCCCGGCCCGCTGCCGCGTGGCCCCCCGTGCGCCGTAACGATCGTCTTGTTGCTGGTGATTCCGGCGTTCACCGTCCCCATGGCTCACGATGCGTTCACGGTCGAAGGTGGCGAAGACTCGCTTGGCGAGTGGGGATGGTTCCTGCTGACCCTGACATATGCCGCTTGGAGCTTGGGCGAGCTCCTGTACGCCAGAAAGGGAATGCCCGGTCGGTTGCTCCGCCTTCTGGCCATACGCGCTTGCGCTCTGTTGATCTCCTCGTACCGCTCCTGCATTGTCCACGGCTTGCTGCTCGCGACCGTTTGCTCTGCGCGGCGGCTTTACCTGGCTCTCGGCGCGCTTCTCCGGTCCCCCAGGGAGGAGCGGCGCAGGCAAAGCCATCGCAGCCGCAGCGCTTACCCGGATCCGACCCTGCCGAGTCGCTCCAGCCCGACCCAAAGCCTCTCCCCGTCCACGCTCAAACTGGCAGGCCCGCCTGCGGGCTCGCCTTCCGGAACGCTCGCCCCGTCCAGCTTCAGCTCGCGTGCGAGAACCTCGGCCTTGAAGTAGTCGCCCCAGGGGCCTCCGAGGAGGGAGAGCAGGCGCGGGCTGCCGTTCAGGGAGACGGAGACGGTCTCCTCGATCTCGAACCCCATCTCGCGTCTGAGGTTTTGGACCTTGTGCACCAGCTCGCGCACCAACCCCTCGTCCAACAGCTCCGCGTCCAGGTCCGTCTCGATCGCGACCGCGAGGCCTCCCTCGCGAGCCAGCGTGTACCCCTTTCGCTCCCCGGGCTCGACGAGCAGCTCCTCCGGCTCGAGCGTTACCTCCTGACCGTCCGCCTCGACGGTGACCGGCTCGCCGGACGCCGCCCGCGCCCCGACCTCGCGGGGCGCCTGGGCGAGCGCGGCCCGGATGCTCGGAACCAGCCGCCCATACTTCGGCCCGACCGCCTGCAGGTTCGGCTTGAGGTCGTAGGAGATCACGTCCTCCGCCTCCCCGAACGCGAGCTCCTTGACGTTGAGCTCATCGATCACGATGGGCGTCAACTCCTCGACGCCCCGCCGGAACAACGCGGAGCCCTCCCCGAGGTCCTCCTCCGGCACGACGACGACCTCTCGCAGGGGTTGGCGGGTCTTTATGGCCGCGGCGTTGCGCGCCGCTCGCCCCAGAGTCACGACCCTCCTCGCCGCCGCCATGCGCTGACTGAGCCCCTCGTCCACGAGTGACCCGTCAACCTCGGGCCAGTCCGCGAGGTGCACGCTCTCTGGTGCCGAAGGCTGCGCGTTTACGACGAGGTTCTGGTACATCGACTCCGCGATGAACGGCGTGAAGGGCGCGCTCATCTTGGCGACCGCGACCAGGCACTCGTGGAGCGTCGAGTGGGCGGCTTTTTTGTCCCGGTCGTCTTCGGCCTTCCAGAAGCGCCTGCGGCTGCGCCTGACGTACCAGTTGGAGAGCTCGTCCACGAACTCTCCCAGCGCGCGCCCCGCTCCCGTCACGTCGTAGGCGTCGAGCCTCTCGGTGACGGCCTTCACCGTCAGTTGCAGCTCGCTGAGCGCCCAGCGGTCCATGAGGCTCCGTTCCTCTGGCGCCACGAAGTCCCGCTTCGGGTCGAAGCCGTCTATGCGGGCGTAGGTGACGAAGAACGAGTAGGTGTTCCATAGGGTGAGGAGGTGCTTGCGCACGGCCTCGTCTACCTGCTCCTCGGAGAAGCGCCGCGCGTTGCCGGGGGCGGTGGAGGTGTAGAGCGCCCAGCGCAGGGCGTCGGCGCCCTGACGGTCGAAGATGTCCCAGGGGTCGATGGTGTTGCCGCGGCTCTTGCTCATCTTCTTGCCCTCGGCGTCGAGGACGTGCCCCAGGACGAGGCACGTCTTGTACGAGCTTCTCCCGAAGAGCATCGTCGAGACGGCCAGCAGCGAGTAGAACCAGCCCCGCGTCTGGTCCACCGCCTCGCAGATGTAGTCCGCCGGGAAGCTCTTC
Organism: Rubrobacter sp.; assembly: GCA_016781705.1. Classification (GTDB taxonomy): domain Bacteria; phylum Actinomycetota; class Rubrobacteria; order Rubrobacterales; family Rubrobacteraceae; genus Rubrobacter_F. Next base: position 3,406 of record JADDPV010000145.1, on the reverse strand, counting down.
TGGAACTCCCCCTCGCCCTCGAACGGGTAGTGCTTCTGGGCGAAAGGCATGCTCCCCGAGTCGAACCACGCGTCCAGGACCTCCGGCACGCGCGCCGCCTCCCGCCCGCACTCCGCGCAGCGCACCTTCACCCCGTCCACGTAAGGCCGGTGCAGGTCGTCCGGGACGGGGCCCGTGGCAAGCTCTCGCAGCTCCTCGGCGCCGCCGACGACGGTGGTGTGGCCGCCCTCGCAGCGCCAGATGGGGAGGGGGGTCCCCCAGTAGCGCTCGCGGCTCAGGGCCCAGTCCACGTTGTTGCGCAGCCAGTCGCCGAAGCGGCCCCACTTCACGTGTTCGGGGACCCAGTTGATCTCCTCGTTCTCCTCCAGAAGCCTCTCGAGCACGGCGGTCGTCCTCGCGTACCACGCCCGCTTGGCGTAGTACAAGAGCGGCGTCCCGCAGCGCCAGCAGTGCGGGTAGGAGTGCTCGTACTCCTCGCTCCTGAAGAGCAGACCCTTCTCCCGCAACTCCTCGACGAGCCCCGGGTCCGCGTCCTTGACGAACACGCCCGCGAAGCGCCCGACGCGCTCGTCGAAGGCGCCGTCGGGCCCGACGGGGTGGATGGTGGGGAGGTCGTAGCGTCGGCCGGTGCGGGAGTCGTCCTCGCCGTAGGCCGGGGCGGTGTGTACCAGCCCGGTCCCCTCGGTCGTGGTCACGTAGTCGCCCAGGACCACGGTGAACAGGGCCGGCGTCTCTTCGACGCGGACGTAGTCGAACGGGCGGCGGTACTTCAGGCCCTCGAGTTCGACGCCCGCGTGCCTCTCCAGAACCTCGTAGTTGTCCTCGCCCAGCGTGCGGTCGAGGAGGTCGCGGGCCAGGATCAATTTCTCACCGTTCACCTCCACGGTAGCGTACTCGACCTTGGGGTTCGCGGCGACGGCTGTGTTGGAGACGAGGGTCCACGGGGTCGTGGTCCACACGAGGAGGCTGGTCCCCGGGTCGTCGACCAGCGGCAGCCTGACGTAGACGCTCGGGTCGGTGACGGTCTCGTAGCCCATCGCAACCTCGGCGGAGGAGAGGGAGGTCTGGTCGCGGGGGCAGTGCGCCGTCACCTTGTAACCCTCGTAGAGGAGGTCTCTTTCGTAGAGGGTTTTCAGGGCCCACCAGACGCTCTCGACGTAGGAGTTGTCCAGGGTCCAGTAGGCGTTTCGCACGTCCACCCAGAAGCCGAGGCGGTCGCTCATCTCGCGCCACTCCTCGACGTAGCGGAACACCGACTCCCGGCAGAGCTTGTTGAACTCCTCGACGCCGTAACGCTCGACGTCGTTCTTGCCGGAGAGCCCGAGCTCCTTCTCGACCTCCAGTTCGACGGGGAGGCCGTGGCAGTCCCACCCGGCCTTGCGCTCGACGCGGTAGCCGCGCATGGTCTTGTAGCGTGGGATCAGGTCCTTGAAAGCCCGCGCCAGAGCATGGTGGAAGCCGGGCCGCCCGTTGGCCGTCGGTGGCCCCTCGTAGAAGACGAACGGGTTGCTCCTCGGCCTTTGTTCGACCGACTTCTCGAACGCCCGCGTCTTCTCCCAGAACGCGAGGATCTCGCCCTCCAGCTTCGGGAAGTCCACCCGCGGCCTGACCTCTTTGAACGCCATACGCCTCTCCTTCTCGCGCCAACCGAAAAGCCCCCGCCCCCTGCGGCCGGAGCTTCGCTACTCCGCCGCGGGGACGGGGACCGCCGTCAGAGGCCCTCGCGGTACCACCCCGCTTGCCCAGGGGCCGGAGGCACGCGCCTCGCGGCGTCCTGGGCCGCTCGTTCTCGCTGTGACGGGCGGACCCGGCCGTCCCTACTAACGCCTGGGCCGGAGAGGTCTCTTCGGTCCTTCGCTTTGGGGTCGGCGGCTCTGGGAGGATCTTCGGGTCGGGCTCCGCGCCGGGCTTCACACCGCCCCCGGCTCGCTCTGGCGGAGAACTGCGACCTTACTCGTTCCCGTCGTCGCCTGTAAAAGGCTTTGTAGCCCTAAAGAGTGGGCGTGTCAAGGAGGCAGCGGTCTCGCCCGCCAACATCCCCGACGGTTGCAGGGAACCTCTCGTAGAGAGTCCCGTAACGACGCATCTACCGCGACGAAGGGGGAACATCAGCGTGCAACGCCCCCCGCTCGTCCCCGTTATGGCCCGTAAGGGCTTTGTAGCCGCAAAGAGCGGGTGTTGTCGAGGCGTCTGCACGTTGCTGACACGCGACGCCCCTTTAGGCTTGATGGTCGACGACCCGCGGTCCAGCGGCGAGAGAGGAGCAGCGGTGGAGCACACGGACAGGCACCCCGGCATGATCGTCCAGGGCGAGCAGCCTTTCAACGCCGAGTCGCCGCTGGGGCCGTTGCGCGAGAGCTTCGTGACGCCCGCCGGGCTCTTCTACGTGCGCAACCACGGCCAGGTGCCGGAGTTGGACCCGAATCGCTACCGTTTGGTGGTCTCGGGAATGGCCGAGAACGCGCTCTCGCTTACGCGAGATGAGGTGCGCGTTGAGTTCCCCAGATGGGAGGTCACGGCCGTTGTGCAGTGCGCCGGCAATCAGCGCGACGGGCTCATGGAGGCGGCCCCATTCCGGGCGAGGCGCCCTGGGGGGCGGGGGCCATCGGCAACGCTCGTTGGACCGGCGCGCCGCTGCGCGAGGTGCTGGAGGCGGCCGGTTCGGTCGAGGAAGGCGCCCCGTGCGCCGCGTTCTCCGGGCTGGACGAGGTCGAGGAGGGCTGGAGCGCCAACTACGGGGCCTCGATCCCCCTCCGGAAGGCCCTGAGCCCGGAGGTCATCCTCGCCCACGAGATGAACGGTCAGCCACTCCCTCCCGAGCACGGCGTCCCCCTGCAGGTGATCGTGCCGGGCTACGTGGGCGCGAGAAGCTTCAAGCGGCTCTCGACCGTCAGGCTCCAGGAGGAGCCCTCCGAGACAACTACCACCAGGCACACGAGTACAAACTCTTCCCACCGGACGCGACGGCGGAGACGGTCGACTTCGCCGGCGGGGGCATCGTGCTCGAGGAGATGCCGGTGAACGCCGCGATCTGCGCCCCGGAGGACGGCGCGTCGGTGGCCGCGGGGGACACCATGTTCCGGGGCTACGCCGCCGTCAGCGGGGGGTGTCGCGTCGAGCGGGTGGACCTCTCCGCCGACGGCGGGGAAACGTGGGTCCAGGCGCGACTCGCGGAGGGTGGAGACGACCTTTGGGCGTGGCGCTCCTGGGAGGCCGAGTTGAAGCTGGATCCCGGCTCGCACCGAATCGTCGTTCGCGCGGTGGACTCGGCCGCCAACGTGCAGCCCGAGAGCGCCGCGCGCATCTGGAACTTCAAGGGCTACGCCAACAGCTCCTGGCACGGGGTGGAGGTGGAGGCGCGGTGAGACGCCCTGTGTCAACCCCCGGCCGCTTTGAGCCGCCTAAG
>JADDPV010000073.1 GCA_016781705.1 Rubrobacter sp. | reverse complement strand
CCGCTTTCCACATAGTAGGCGCATCGTTTCCCTATCCGCGCAGCCTCTTAAGAGGAAGGAAGATGAAAAACCTTGCCCAATACCGAGCCCATCGAGATCCTGCTGGTCGAGGATAATCTGGGAGACGCTCGCCTGGCTGAGGAGGCTCTCAAGGAAAACAAAGTGCGTAACAACTTGTACCATGTCGAAGACGGCGTGGAGGCCATAACCTTTCTGCGCCGGAGGGGTGAGCATGCCGCCGCACCCCGGCCGGATCTGATCCTGCTCGACCTGAACCTGCCACGCAAGGACGGCCGCGAGGTGCTCGTGGAGATCAAGGAAGACCCTGAGCTGAGGTCCATCCCCGTGGTGGTCCTTACCACCTCCGAGGCCGAGCGGGATCTTCTCGTAACCTACGAGCATCACGCGAACGCCTATATCGTCAAGCCGATAGACCTGGACCGCTTTATTGATGTCGTGCAGGCCATTGAGACCTTCTGGTTCACCATCGCGAAGCTGCCGCAGGTGAACGATGGCTAGGGGCCCGCTATAACGCAGTCCGCAGCCATCAAGGTTCTGCTGGTCGAGGACAACCCCGGCGACGCCCGGCTGGTCGAGATACTGCTCTCCGAGGCGGGCTCGTCCACAAGCTTCGACGTGATGATCCACGCCGGGCGGCTTGGCGAGGCCCTCGAACGCCTGGACCGGTCGGTCTTAGATATCATCCTGCTAGACCTCTCGCTGCCGGACTCGAGTGGCCTCGAGACCGTTGACCAAGTACGGATGGCAGCCCCCCGGACGCCGGTGGTGGTGCTGAGCGGCCAGGACGACGAGGAGACCGCCCTGCAGGCCCTGCAGAGCGGGGTGGAGGACTACCTGGTCAAGGGACGGGGGGACGGCGAGCTTATTGCGCGGTCCATCCGCTATGCTATCGAGCGCAAGAAAGCGGAAGAGAAGTTCCAAGAGGAACTGGCCTACCTGGCGCAGTACGACCCCCTCACAGGCCTCGCCAACCGCACCCTGTTCCAGGATCGCCTGGAACAGGCGCTCGCCCGGGCTCAACGCGACGGCGACATGGTGGCGCTCATGTTCCTGGACCTGGACCGGTTCAAGGCCGTCAACGACACTTTGGGACACGCCGGCGGAGATGCGCTGCTCCGTGAGGTGGCGAAGCGTATAGAAGGGCGCGTGCGGGAGAGCGACACCGTGGCACGTCTGGGAGGCGATGAGTTCGCGATCATACTCGAAGCCTTGTCCGATGCGCGGGACGCCGCCCTGGTGGGGCGCGGTATCCTGGACGTCCTCTTGGAACCCCTCGTCCTGGACGGGCACGAGATCCCCGTGGCCGCCAGCCTCGGCATAGCGGTCTGGCCCTTATCAGGGAGGGACAGATTGCTGAAGGACGCCGACGCCGCCATGTACCGTGCCAAGAAGCAGGGTGGCAACAACCACCAGTTCTATACGGAGGAGATGAACGTCCAGGCCTCTGCGCACCTGGCCCTGGAGAGGGATCTACGCCGCGCCCTGGACCGAGAAGAGTTTCTGCTCTACTATCAGCCGCAGGTGCAACTCGCCACCGGCAAGATTGTCGGGGCGGAGGCTCTTCTGCGCTGGAGACATCCTGACCGCGGCCTCGTCTCTCCAGCCGAGTTCATCCCCGTGCTGGAGAACACCGGCTATATCGTCAAAGTCGGAAAGTGGGTCTTGCGGACCGCCTGCCGCCAGGGCAAAGCCTGGCAAGACTCGGGCCTCGCGCCCCTGCGGATGGCGGTGAACCTCTCGGCCCGTCAGTTCGGTCAGGGCGATCTGATAGGCACTATAGCCGGTATCCTCAAAGAGACCGGACTCGACTCCCATCATCTGGAGCTGGAGATAACCGAGAGTCTCCTCATGGAGGACGTACACGCCAACTCGCAGGTGTTGAACGAGCTGAAAACGGCCGTGGTGGGTACCCGGGTCTCCATGGACGACTTCGGGACCGGCTACTCCTCGCTCTACCGCCTGAAAACTTTCCCGATCGACCGGCTCAAGATCGACCAGTCCTTTGTCCGGGACCTCCCGACCGATCCCGATGACAAGGCGATTACCACCGCCATAATCAGGCTGGCACACGACCTTCGCCTCAAGGTCATCATCGAGGGCGTAGAGACCGAGGAGCAGCTGGCGTGTTTGCGCGAGCGGGGATGCGACGAGGCCCAAGGCTATTACTTCAGCAGGCCGCTCCCCCCCGACGAGTTCGCCGAGCTGCTGAAGAGGGAAGTGTCGCTGCTGGACGCCTCGCTCAGACGCCCGATCTGAATAACGGGGAGCAGATCAAGCGGCGTTGTGGATCGTCGCTAGCTGCGCAAGACTCGCTACGCACGATGCAGCCTCGTTCCAAGCGTGCGTTTGCCGGGGCGACGTCCTGCGAACTCGCTGACGCTCACGAAGAAGCTCGCTACTTAGGAAGGGAGATTCCTTGTCAGCGCGGCATACCGAGCGACTGGATCATCAGCTTGAAGTCTTGAGGGCGGCTCGAGGCCTTGAGGGCCTCCTGATACTCTACCCGGTCCTCTTCGACCAGCTTCAGCAGGGCTTGATCGAAGGTCTGCATGCCGTAGTACTCGCCCTCTGCAATTGCCTGCTGGATCTGGCCTGTTTGAGCAGGGTCCATAATGAAGTCCTGTATGCGCCCGGTTGTTACCATGACCTCGCAAGCCGCCGCACGCCCGGCGTCCTTCGTGCGGACGAGGCGCTGGCCGATGATGCCCTTGAGCGTGCCGGCGAGCATGGTCCGCACCTGCCCGCGCTCGTGTGGCGGGAAGAGGTCTATCATGCGGTTGACGGTCTCGGTGGCGTCGACCGTGTGAAGCGTCGAGAGCACCAGATGCCCGGTCTCCGCCGCCGAGAGGGCTATCTGGGCGCTCTCTGAGTCCCGGATCTCGCCAATGAGGATTATGTCCGGGTCCTGCCGCAGTACGCGCCGCAGCGCCCGCGCGAAGGAGACGGTGTCCGCCCCGACCTCTCGCTGGTTGACGATGCTCTTGTCGTCCCGATGTAGAAACTCTATCGGGTCCTCGATGGTAACGATGTGCTTGTACATCGAGTGGTTGACCAGATCTAACATCGAGGCCAGCGTCGTGGACTTCCCGCTCCCGGTGGTGCCGGTGACCAGAACGATCCCCCGCTCCTCTTGAGCTAGCCGCGCGATCACCTCTGGTAAATTCAGATCCTCGAACTTCGGTACCCCAAACGGGATGTACCGCATAACTATGGAGACCGACCCTCGCTGCTTGAAGGCGTTCACCCGAAACCTCCCGACATCCGGCACGGCGTAGGAGAAATCCGCCTCCCCCTCTCGCTCGAACTCGTCGACCAGATTGTCGGGGAGGCTCTCCTTTAGAAGCCGTTCTGTGTCCTCGGGTCGCAGCGCATCGCGGTCTTCTAGGTAGGTGAGCAGGCCCCGCGTCCGGATCGCTGGGTGAGCGCCCACCTTCAGGTGTAGGTCGCTGCCGCCCATCTCAACCAACCTGCTCACTAAATCGTCTAGGTGATTGCTCCTTATCATCTCCCTTTCACCTTTCTCGGGGCAGGATAGATGGCCTCGCCCCTGACGCGTAGCGCTGTAAGTGCATGTCGGTAAAGTATGCCAGTGACCATAGGGCCGCACACGGGCCGGGTAGCGTATTTTGTCGGCCCGGAGACATTTTCTCCTTGCCGAATCGAGAAGAATCCTGGGTGCAAGATCGGCAAAAATGGCCACCTGGCCGACGAGGAATGTGCCAGGTGGCTGATACGCGTAACCTCCGTTTACTATACACTAAATATACTAGCCGATATGTCGATAGGGAGCCGGTTCCCTCCGGTCCTCGTACGTGGGCTCGCGTAAGGAGAAACGGTGAATAATGAGATTGCACCCGGAAACGAGACTACGATCTGGGCTCTAGGGGACAAGGGGGGTGACCCCGGTGGTGGCAAGATAGGTGAGATCCTCCTTGCCAAGCGTAAGATCATCGAAGGGCAGCTCGAAGAAGCGCTCGAGATCCAGAAGACAGACAAAAGGGATCTCGGCGATATCCTGATCTCGCTGGGTTACATTACCCACGACGCTCTCGCCCAAGCGCTCTCGGCGGGCCTCAACATCGAGTACGTGAGCTTCTCCGACTTGGAGGTCGACCCGGAAGTTGTAAGGATAATCGGCGAAGACGTACTCGTCCAGCATAAGGCTGTGCCCCTCCGGATAGAGGACGGGCACCTCATCGTCGCGATGAGCGCCCCCCACGACCTCCACGCGCGTAGCAACCTGGCGTTGAGTGCCGGATATCCCATAACTCCAGTTGTTGCCGCCGGGGATGCCATCCGGCGCGTGCAAGAGCGGCTGTTCGGTCCCAGCACCTCCACACGGAGCGTCGCGGACGCAATGGTCGGTAGGAAGGCCCAGAGAACCGAGCCCGGGGGGCAGCCGGAGGTGGACCTCGGCTCGCCGGTGTTCGAACCAAAATTCGCCTCGGAAGCAGAGGACGCTGCTGCGAGGAGTACGGGGTTGGCTTCCGTCCCGGTGCCCGGTGCCGAGTGGAGGAACGAGGGGCGCCAGGCCGACGACGGCGAGAGACGCGGCAGGGGTAGGGCCAGGGGTGGCAGGATCGGGGATATCCTCGTCTCGGAGGGCAAAATCACCGGGGAGCAGCTCGAGCAGGCCCTCGCGGTGCAGAGAAGCGACCCCCGGGATCTGGGTAAGATACTAATCTCCCTGGGGTTCGTGGTACCTGCTGACCTCGCGCAGGCCCTCGCCAAGCGGCTCAGGCTCGACTACGTCGTGATCTCCGACCTCTCCAAGGATGACGTGGACCCGATGGCGCAGGACCTGATCGGCGAGGAGACGATGCGCAAGTACAAGGCTCTGCCCTTGCGCATCGAGTCGGGGCGACTCGTCGTCGCCATGAGTGACCCGAATGACATCTACGCTCTCGAAGATCTGAGGGTAATTACCAAGCATCCTATAACGCCAGTCGTGGTGACTGAAGAGGACCTCGAAGGCGCGTTCGCCCACCTCTTCGGCACCGAAGAGGACGTGTACCCCGAGGGCTCCGAGGAGCCACCTGAAGTACCGAACGAGGGGCCTGCGGAGGCAGAACTCGCCGGCTTCGAACTCTCCGCGCCGCAAGCCGAGTATCAGGCTGAACCCTTACCCGATGAGAATGAGTCTATAGGAGGGGAGAACGAGGGAGCGAACGGAAAGGGTAACGCCGGGGTGGTTCAATCCGGGCCGAGTGGAGATGCACTCTCTGACGAAGACCCGGGCGGAGATCCGGAGGACAGCGGCAGTGGGGCGTCTGAGGCCTTGCCAGCGAGCGTCGAGGAGTCGCGAAGCAAAAAGGTTGCGAACGGGAGCGGCAGGATTGGTGACATCCTCGTCTCGAAGGGCAAGATCACCGAGCAGCAGCTCGAGCAGGCGCTCGCGATGCAGAAGTACGATCCGCGTGAGGTCGGGAAGATCCTTCTCTCCTTAGGCTATGTAACCAAGGTGGACCTGGCGCAAGCTCTCGCCAAGAGGCTCCGGCTCGACTTCGTAGAGGTCTCGGAGCGCGACGTCGACCAGGGGGTGGGCTCGCTCATTGAGCAGAGGGTCTTACGCAAGTACGGGGTCGTGCCGCTGCGGTTAGAGAACGGGCGTATCGTGGTGGCGATGAGCGATCCGACCAACATCCACGCCCTCGAAGATCTCATGATGATCTCCGGCTACCCGGTGACGCCCGTCGTCGCCGTCGAAGAAGAGATCCAGCGCGTCCTTAACAAGCTCTTTGCGATGACCGAGGAGGTCTCGGAGTTCCTCGAGGAGGCCGGCAGGGAGTCCGTCGAGGAGAACCACGGGGAGCTGGAGCTCGGAGTAGGTGCAAGCCCCGACGAGGCTCCGATCATCCGGTTGGTGAGCTCTATCTTGCAGCAGGCGGTCGGCGATGGGGCGTCAGACATCCACATAGAGCCCCAGGCCCGCAAGGTGGCGGTCAGGATGCGGGTGGACGGCGTGCTGCGCGAGTCCATGTCCATCCCGCCCAAGCTCCAGAGCGGCGTGATCGCACGCCTAAAGATCGTAGGCAACCTGGACATCGCCGAGCGCCGGCTGCCCCAGGACGGGCGTTTCTCGGTGAAGCTCGGTGGCCACAAGATAGACCTGCGAGTGGCGAGCTTGCCAACGGTCTACGGCGAGAAGATCGTCTTGAGGCTCCTCGACACCTCGAATGCTGCTGTGGACCTCACCGAGCTTGGTTTCCCCCCAAAGGTATACGAGCAGTACGAGAAGATCTTCCGCCGGCCGTACGGGACGATCCTGGTCACGGGACCCACTGGTAGCGGCAAGTCCACCACGCTCTACGCTACATTGAACGAGCTCAATTCCCCGGAGAAGAACATAATTACCGTGGAGGACCCGGTCGAGTACCGGATGCAAGGCATCAACCAGATCCAGACCAACCCCAAGGCCGGTCTAACCTTCGCCTCGGCCCTGAGAAGCATCCTGCGCGCCGACCCGGACATCATGATGATCGGGGAGATAAGGGACTTCGAGACGGCCAAGATCGCCGTGGAAGCCGCGCTCACGGGCCACCTGGTCCTCGCTACTCTTCACACCAACGACGCCCCCGGTGCCCTTGGTCGTCTTACGGATATGGGCGTAGAACCCTTCCTCACCTCCTCGGCGGTAGACTGCGTAATCGCCCAGAGGCTTGCTCGGAGGCTCTGCGAGAGGTGTAAGGAACCGGTGGAGCTCGATAAGGAGATTCTGGCTAGGATACAGTTTCCCTTCGAACACGCCCCCGAGGACGGGCTCCACTTCCACAAGGCCGTCGGCTGCGGCCGGTGCGGCGGCTCCGGATACCGGGGGCGTATAGGTATCTACGAGCTCATGAGCGTCACTGAGAAGATAAAGGAGATGATCCTACGCCGCGCCTCGGCTGGCGAGATCCAGCGCGCCACCGAGGAGGAGGGCATGGTTCGCCTGAGAAGCGATGGGCTCCTCAAGGCGGCCGATGGTGTGACGACCGTAGAGGAGGTCTTGAGGACCGTAGTGTAGCGGGGTCGAAGCTTCGCTGAAGCTTTAGCCGTCTTGTGCCGATAACCATTTCGGAATATGGTAAATAAGACGACCGGAGGGAAGCAGGAATGATACAGGCCGGGCTCAACGACTACCTGTTCGACGCGATCCGGGTGGGGGCGAGCGACTTGCATATAACCGTGGGCTTGCCGCCAATGGTCCGTGTTCATGGTGAGGTTCAGCCCCTCGATTACCCGCCGTTGACGCCTAACGTGACGCGAGAGATGATCTACGACATCCTCTCAAACGACCAGCGCCAGCGGTTCGAGAGCGAGTGGGAGCTTGACTTCGCCTATACCCTCCCCCGTACCGCCCGCTTCAGGGTTAACGTGTACTTCCAGAAGGCCTCGATGGGCGCGGCTTTCCGGACGATTCCGCACGAGATCAAGAGCTTACAGGAGCTCGGGCTGCCAAGAGCAATAGAGGACATGACCGACAAGCCGCGCGGGCTGGTCCTCGTCACCGGGCCTACGGGCTCCGGCAAGTCCACTACGCTGGCCTCGATGATCGACAAGATAAACGAGACCCGCCACGAGCACATCATGAGCGTCGAGGATCCGATAGAGTTCCTGCACACACACAAGAGCTGCATAGTCAACCAGCGCGAGGTCAGCCAGGACACCAAGAGCTTCGCGCAGGCTCTCAAGCACGTCTTGAGGCAGGACCCGGACGTGATACTCGTCGGCGAGATGCGTGACCTGGAGACCATAAGCCTCGCCATAAGCGCGGCGGAGACCGGCCACCTCGTCTTCGGAACACTCCACACCCAGGACGCCCCGCAAACGGTCGACCGGATCATCGACGTCTTCCCGTCGCACCAGCAGTCCCAGATCCGGACGCAGCTCGCCAACGCGTTGCAAGGCATCATTACCCAGACCCTGTTGCCGCGGCGCGACGGCAAGGGGCGAGTCGTGGCGTGCGAGATCCTGGCACCCACCCCGGGCGTGCGGAACCTCATCCGGGAGGGGAAGAATCACCAGATTTACTCGGCCATGCAGACAGGCTCGAAGTTCGGGATGCAGACGATGGACGCGGCGCTCGTTGAGCTGGTGCGCAAGGGCGCTATCTCGCGCGAAGAAGCCGGGAAGCGTTCGAGCAACCCCGACGAGCTTAACCGCCTGATAGGCGGCGGTGCTCAGGGGATGCCGAGCGGCGGCATGGCGGCAAGGTCCGGTGGCGCCGGCGGCTACGCGTCGATCCGAAGGTAGGGTAGAGGGAGGCTCCTTTTGGCGGTATTCACTTACAAGGCCCGGAGTCGTCAGGGCGAGGTGGTCGAGGACAAGATCGAGGGCAACGACCTGATGAGCGTGGCCCAGTCCTTGAGGCAGCAGGGCCTCCTGGTCATAGACGTCAAGGAGCAAGGCGTCGGGCAAAGGGATATCCTCGAGCCCTTCAAGAAGGTAAAGCTCGCCGACCTCGTCATCTTCACCCGGCAGTTCGCGACCATGATCAACGCCGGCCTCCCGATAGTCCGCGCGCTCTACGTCCTCTTCGAGCAGACCGACAACAAGAAGCTCAAGGAGACCCTAGATGACGTCCGTAGGAATGTCGAGGCGGGGCTCGCGCTCTCTGAAGCTCTCGAAAAGCACCCGAAGGTCTTCAGCAAACTCTACACCGAGATGGTTAGGGCCGGTGAGATCGGCGGCATCCTCGACGACGTCCTCTTGCGCGTCGCCGGTCAGCTCGAGAAGGATCAGGAGCTGAGGCGCAAGGTGAAGAGCGCAATGACCTATCCTACGGTCGTTCTCATCCTCGCCATCCTGGCGGCGTCGTTCATGCTCATCTTCATCGTCCCGATCTTCGCCAAGATGTTCGAGGACCTCGGCGGAGACCTGCCACTCCCCACGAGGGTGGCGATGGGCCTCTCGGACATCCTGACGAGCGTGTTCGGCGTGGTCATCTACGCCGCCGCGGGCCTCGGCGTGTTCCTGTTCTTGAGGTGGAGGAAGACCGAGAATGGGCGCAAGGCGGTGGATCCGTTGATGCTCAAGATACCGGCCAAGATCGGGGACATCATCCAGAAGGTCGCGCTCGCCCGCTTCGCCCGCACCCTGGGGACGTTGAGTGCCGCGGGCGTGCCGATCCTGCAGTCGCTGGAGATCACGGCGACCTCAGCGGGCAACTACGTCATCGAGAACGCCCTCCTCAAGAGCCGGGACGCGATCCGGGCGGGCTTGCCGATCTACCAGCCGCTCGAAGAAGAGCCGGTCTTCCCCCCGATGGTGACGCGCATGATCGCCGTCGGTGAGGAGACGGGGGACATAGACGGGATGCTCACCAAGATCGCGGAGTTCTACGAGTCCGAGGTGGACGCGGCGGTCAAGGCCCTCACCTCCATCATAGAGCCGTTGATGATCGTGGTCGTCGGCGGCATCGTCGGCGGCATCATCGTGGCGATGTACCTGCCGATGTTCAAGATCTTCGAGCTGATCGAGTAGCATCCGAGGAAAGTACGGGGACGCATGGGGGCGATCGCGCAACCGGTAGAGAACGAACAGGTCACACGGCTCATAGAGGCCTACCGGGAGAAGGGCGACCGGCGGGTGGTCGAGCGGATCTTCTCGATGCACGGCGGGATCCTCAACCACATCGTCCGCCGCTACTCGAGCCATTCGGGCGAGCCCTACGAGGACCTGATGCAGGTTGGCTACGTGGGGCTCATCAAGGCGGTCAACAACTACAAGACCGACTCCCCCGCCCGCTTCAGCTCCTACGCCTACGCGATGATAGACGGCGAGCTCAGGCATCACTTTCGGGACACGCCGCTCGTCAAGAGGCCCAGGTGGGCGAGGAGCCTGTACGCGAAGATCTCCGAGGCTACGACGAAGCTCACGGGCGAGCTGGGCCGGCCGCCGCTGGTCGAGGAGATCGCCCAAGAGGTCAACGTCACCCCGGAGGGCGTCGTCGAGGTGATGAAACTGTTCTTCGACACGAACGTCTCGTCGCTGGACGAGCCCGGCTCCGACGGCGAGGACGAGCCGAACCTCTCGGCGATAAAGAGCCTCCAGTACGAAACCTTCTCGCTGCCGGTCGAGGATCGAATCCTCCTGGAGCAGGCCGTGGAGTCTCTGACGGAGCTTCAGCGAAAGGTCGTCTACTTGTTCTTCTACAAGGACCTCTCCCAGACGGAGATCGGCCGTACGCTGAGCCTGCCCCAACGCAAGGTCTCCCGCGTCATCGCCTCGGCGACCAAGACGCTCAGGGATAAGCTGGCCCAGCGCGACCGCTAGCTTCTCCCCGGCCGTTCTTCTGTAGAATGGCACGCTGCGGGCTGTGCCGATCTTATAGTCAGGGAGGAGGACGATTTTGGGGTTCTTTGGGTCGCTGGACGGCAGGGTGGTGGCGGCGCCCTCGATCCTCTCCGCCGACTTCGCGCACCTCGCCGACGAGGTCCGCCGGGCAAAGTCCGGGGGGGCCGAGCTGGTGCACTTCGACGCGATGGACAACCACTTCGTCCCCAACCTGACCGTGGGGCCGGTGGTCGCCGCCTCGCTCGTCCGAGCCACGGACCTCCCCGTGGACGCGCACCTGATGGTGGAGAACCCGGACAACCTCGTCCCGACCTTCATCGAGGCCGGCGTGAACAGCATCTCCGTTCAGCCGGAGACCGTCACCCACCTACACCGGTTGCTCGTCATGATCCGGGAAGGAGGCTGCGAGGCGGGCGTCGCGCTGAACCCGACCACGCCGCCCGAAGCTATCGAATGGGCGTTGCCGTACCTGGACTACATCCTGGTGATGAGCGTGGACCCGGGCTTCGGCGGTCAGAGCTTCATCCCGGAGATGGCGGACAAGGTGCGCCGCGTGAGGGAGATGACCGACCTGCCCGTGCAGGTGGACGGCGGCATCTCCGAGAAGACCGCCCCGCTCATGGCCGAGGCCGGGGCGCAGGTCCTCGTCGCGGGCTCTGCCGTCTACAAGGGCGACCCGGAGAGCGAGATGCGCAAGATCGTCGCCGCCGCCCGCCACGCCGCCGGGCAGGCATAGCCGGGAAGACGTGAGTTGCCTCCTGAGCCCCTCGACGACGCGTTCCTTGTTGGGGACTTCCCCGTATGGTATAGCTTCTCCCGCAGTTACTTTCGGGGGCGGGTGAAATTCCCGCGCCGGCGGTGAAACCCGCGGGGTGCATAAGCCCCGGCGGCCAGCCCGCGAACCTCCGGAAATACTCCGGAGGTTGAGCCGGTGAAGGCGCGAGCCAGCGACACCTGGCGAGCCGTAGTCCGGCGCCGACGGTGAGAGCCCGGATGGGAGAAAGGAATATATGGTCCGGGACGGGTTCATGCAGCGCGCCCGCGAACTCGCGGAGCATGGACGCTACACGGCGGCGCCGAACCCCCTGGTCGGGGCGGTCGTGGTACGCGATGACGAGGTGGTAGGTGAGGGCTGGCACGCGCGCGCCGGTGGCCCGCACGCGGAGGTGGTCGCGCTCGAAAGCTCAGGCGTAGCCGCGCGGGGTGCCGCGCTGTACGTGACGCTCGAGCCCTGCAACCACCAGGGCAAGACGCCACCCTGCACCGACGCCATCTTGAGGGCCGGCATAGAACGGGTCGTCGCCGGGCACCTCGACCCGAACCAGAAGATGCGTGGCCGGAGCATCGCTCTCTTGCGCGAGGCCGGCGTCGGAGTGGAGGTCCTCGGCGACGATGCTTTCGAGCGGCAGAACGAGCAGTTCGCGCACTTCATGCGTACCGGACGTCCCTTCGTACACGTCAAGCTCGCGACGACGCTGGACGGCAAGATCGCCGCGCGGGGGAGCGAGCGGATCACGGGCGAACAAGCGCGAATGCGCGTACACGAGCTACGCGCCGAAGCCGGCGCCGTGCTCGTCGGGGCCGGCACCGCCCGCGCCGACGACCCGCTCCTCACCGCGCGCGATCTCCCCGAAGACCCCCCGCCCATCGTCCGCACAGTCCTCGACCCCAACCTCACCCTCCGACCCGACTGCCAACTCGTCCAGACTGCCCACTCGGACCCGGTCGTCGTATTCGCCGCCAACAGTGGCGACGAGAGCAAGGCAAAGGGGCTGCGAGAGAGGGGCGTCGAGGTCGTGCGAGCGCCCGTGACGGGGCCGGAGGGGGAACTCGACCTCGGTTTCGTCCTGGAGGAGCTCGGCGGGCGCGGAGTACGCGGCGTCCTCGTCGAGGGCGGCGGGGAGACCGCGGGCCGGTTTGTCGGGGCGAAGCTCGCCGACAAACTGACCCTGTTCTATGCCCCCAGAGCGTTAGGCGTCGGGGGCGTGCCGCTAATGGGCTCGCTCTGCTCTCCCGACATCGAGACGGCCCCTCGCTTCTGCGTTGAGTCCGTCGAGAGGTTCGGGGAGGACGTCGCCCTGACGCTGTACCCGGCGAAACCAGAGAGGGAGGAGGACCGTGTTCACAGGGCTGGTTGAGGGCAGGGGGCGCGTGCTCTCTTTGGAGAAGGGCGGCATGGCGCGGCTGGAGGTCGCGGCCGGGCCTCTCGCCGACGGGACGCGGGTCGGGGACTCCGTCTCGGTCAACGGAGCGTGCCTGACGGTAAACGAGAAGGAAGGCGACACGCTGGTCTTCTACGCTATGCCGGAGACGCTGAGGAGGACCGCACTCGGCGGGTTGGCGGGAGGAAGCCTAGTCAACCTGGAGCGGGCGATGAAGGCGGAGGCCAGGTTCGGCGGGCATATCGTGCAGGGGCACGTGGACGGGGTTGGCGAGGTGTTGGACGTCATGCCCGAGGGCGACGCGGAGCTTTGGGAGCTCTCCGCCCCCGAAGGTGTGATCCGCTACCTGGTCGAGAAAGGGAGCGTGTGCGTTGACGGGATCAGCCTCACCGTCGTCGCCGTGAAGGACGGCTCGTTCACCGCTTCCATCCTGCCCCAGACGAAGAGCGCGACCAACCTGCGAAGTCTTTCGGTCGGCGACCGGGTCAATCTGGAGGCGGACGTTATAGCCAAGTACGTGGAGCGGCTCTTGGGGCCGCATATGAACAGTAATAGTAGTAGTTCGCAGAGCAGTTCGCAAACTTTTGAGAGGAGCGTGGGAGATGCCGTTTAGCCCGATAGACGAGGTGATAGAGGACATCAAGAACGGCAAGATGGTGATCGTCTGCGACGACGAGGACCGGGAGAACGAGGGCGACCTGACGATGGCCGCCGAGCTGGTGACGGCCGACGATATCAACTTCATGGCCGTGCACGGCCGGGGGCTCATCTGCCTGCCGATGGCGGGGGAGATCCTGGACCGGTTGGAGGTCCCGCAGATGGTCCAGCACAACTCGAGCCGGATGGGTACCGCCTTTACCGCCACCATCGAGGCTAAGAACGGCATCACTACCGGCATCTCTGCCGCCGACCGGGCCCACACCTGCCGGGTCGCCGCGGACGACGCCACCGGCCCGGACGACCTGTCGATGCCGGGCCACGTCTTCCCCTTGCGCGCCCGCCCCGGCGGCGTTTTGCAGCGCGCCGGGCAGACGGAGGCGGCGGTGGACCTCGCGAGGCTGGCGGGCCTCAAGCCCGCGGGTGTGATCTGCGAGATCATGAAACCGGACGGCACGATGGCGCGGGTGCCGGACCTGGAGGAGTTCTCGCGCGAGCACGGCATCAAGATGGTGACGGTCGCCCAGATTATCGAGTACCGCCGTCGCTACGAGCGGCACGTGGAATTCGCCGTCGAGACGCGCCTGCCCACGAAGTTCGGGGAGTTTCGCCTCAGGGCCTACGAGAATGAGGTGGACGAGCTGACGCACCTGGCGATGGTGATGGGCGAGCCCGAGGGCAAGAGCGACGTGCTCGTGCGCGTACACTCGGCGTGCCTGACCGGCGACGCCCTGCATTCCTTGCGCTGTGACTGCGGGGCGCAGCTGGATAAGGCTCTCGCCCGCATCGCCGAGGAGGGCGAGGGAGTCCTCGTCTACATGCAGCAAGAGGGGCGCGGGATCGGGCTCCTCAACAAGATGAAGGCCTACCACCTGCAGGACGGGGGGCTCGATACGGTGGAGGCCAACCGGCGCCTGGGCTTCGCCCCGGACTTGAGGGACTACGGCATCGGCGCCCAGATCCTCAAAGACCTCGGCCTCACGCGCATCCGCTTCATGACCAACAACCTGACGAAGGTCGTCGGGCTGCAAGGCTTCGGGTTGGAGATCTCCGAGCGGATACCGCTGGAGGTGGAGCCCAACGGCCACAACAGGCGCTACCTCCAGACGAAACACGAGAAGCTCAACCACGTCTTCGAGAAGTATCAGGGGGCCTAGGACCGTGCAGAGCGGAAGCGGCCCCAACGTCGTCGAGGGCTACCTCACCGCCGCCGGATTCCGTTTCGGCATCGTCGCCTCGCGCTTCAACGACTTCATAGTCAAGTCGCTGCTCGACGGGGCTCTAGACGCCATAGAGCGTCACGGGGGCGACCTCGGCGGCGTGGACGTGGTGTGGGTGCCCGGCTCCTACGAGATACCGCTCGTCGCCAGGAGGCTCGCGCTCTCGGGCCGCTACGACGCGGTCGTGTGCCTGGGCGCGGTCATCAGGGGCGCGACCGCGCACTTCGACTACGTGGCGGGCGGGGCGGCGAGCGGCATCTCCTCCGCCGCCCTGGAGGCGGACCTGCCCGTGATCTTCGGCGTCATCACCACGGAAAACATCGAGCAGGCCATCGAGCGCGCCGGGACGAAATCCGGCAACAAGGGCTTCGAGGCCGCGGCGAACGCCATCGAGATGGCCTCGCTCATGCAGCGGCTGGACGAAAGTGCCCCGCGCGAAGCCACGCGAGGCGCGTCACAGGTCCCCTAGGTTGGGGAGGTTTTAGAGGCTAAACGGTCTCGGCGGGGCGACGAACGCGCAGGGCGGCCTTCTGGACCTTGAACGCCTTCAGGCACGAGGCGCAGACGTGGACGCGCTTAGTAGCAGGGCCTTCCTGGATCCGGATCCTCTGCAGGTTCGGGTTCCAGCGGCGCCGCGTCGCGCGCAAGGAGTGGCTGCGCGCGTTGCCGAAGCTGGGGTGCTTTCCGCAGGAATAACAGACTTTCGCCACGAGAATTCTCCTGTGCTAGGATACTGGCCGATACGCGGTGGTCGTCCGGGGACGGTCACGAAACGCGCACCACCCAGACCACGGGCGGAGATTGTACACTACATCCTCCTGAGACACAGACAGAGGCACGGCTGACCTCCGGCGGCGTGACGACGCCTGCCAGAGAGGTACGGAAAGGGCGATGGAGAACACGGTCGAAAAGCGAGAAGAGGCCGGGGCGGACGCCGGAGATGGCACGAAGAGGACGGACCTCGGAGCGGTCGTCGCGGCCGTCCACGCGGCATTCGGGAAACAGGCGGAGAAGATAGACGCCCTGAACGTTTACCCGGTCCCGGACGGGGACACGGGCACGAACATGCTGTTGACCCTCCGGTCTGTTTCGGAGGAGGTTATGCGCGCTACCGGGCTCTCGGGCGGGGCGGCGGCGAAGGCTGTCTCGCGGGCGGCGCTCATGGGCGCGCGGGGTAACTCCGGTGTGATCCTCTCGCAGATCGTGCGCGGCGCCTGCGAGGTGCTGGAAGATGCGCGTGCGCTGGATGCGGCGACGCTCGCGGCGGCGCTCGCCGGGGCACAGGAGCGGGCGTACTCCGCCGTGCGCGAGCCCGTCGAGGGGACGATGCTCTCGGTCGTGAAGGACGCCGCTTCCGCCGCCCGCGAGGCCGTCGAGCGGGGCGAAGAGAGCCCCCTGGAGGTGCTGCGGATCGCCGCGAGCGAAGCGCACGCCTCGGTGCGGCGTACCCCGGAGCTCCTGGGCGTGTTGCGGGAGGCCGGGGTCGTGGACGCCGGGGGCCTGGTGGTGGCCGTGATCCTGGACGCCCTGCGGGCGGTCCTGAGCGGCGAGGAACCCGCTCCTGCGAGCCCCCAGGAGACCGCGCCCGACGAGACGCGCCTCAGGAGCATGGTCGAGCACTCCGCCGAGGAGGCGTGGGGCTACTGCACGGAGTTCATGGTCAACGGCTTCTCCGGGGATGAGGACGAGTTCGGGGCACGCATCCACGCTTTGGGCAAAAGCGTCCTGGTCATCCCGGACGACGACCTCGTCAAAGTGCACCTGCACACCCAGGATCCGGGCGAGGCGCTCTCCTACGCTGGTGGCTTCGGCCGGCTCTCCGGCGTGAAGGTGGACGACATGGAAGCCCAGACCAGAGCGAGGGCCGGCGGTGCAGGCGGGGCCGAGGGCGAGGCCACACCGGGTGCTGCTCCTACCTCGGACCTGCTAGGCGTCGTGGCGGCGAGCCGGGGCGAAGGCAACCGCGCGCTCTTCGAGAGCATGGGCGCGAAGGTCGTCGAGGGGGGGCAAAGCGCGAACCCGAGCGCGGCGGAGCTGGCGCGGGCCGTCCAGGAGACGGGGGCGCAAGACGTCGTCCTGCTCCCGAACAACAAGAACGTGGTCGCGACCGCGGAGCGGGTCCGAGATCTCGTCGAGGGCGTCGAGATACACGTGGTCCCGACGACCAGCATCGCGGGGGGCCTCGCGGCGATGGTCGGCTTCGACGAGGAGGGGGACCCTGGTGAGGTCGCCGGGGAGATGCGTGAGATCGTCTCGGGCTTGCGGTGCGCGGAGGTGACCCGCGCCGTGCGCGACGCCCGCGTCGAGGGGCGCGAGGTGCGCGAGGGCGAGTACGTCGGTTTCCTGGACGGGGAGTTGGTCGCGGTGGAGGAGGGCGTGGAGGGCGCGGCGCTGCGGCTCGTCGAGAAGATGCTGGAGGCGGACGAGTACGATGTCGTGACGCTGCTTAGGGGCTACGGGATGGACGAGACGAGCGCGCAGAAGGTCGCGGGGAGGATAAAGCTCCTCGGCGAGGACATAGAGGTCGAGGTGAGGGACGGTGGGCAGCCGTTGTACCCCTTGCAGATGGTAGCCGAGTAGCGCGATGACGACCGCGATAGTCACGGACTCGACGACGAGCCTCCCCGAAGGGGTGGCGGACAGGCCCGACGTCCGGGTGGTCCCGCTGACGTTCTCCTTCGGCCCCGACGAGAGCTACCGCGACAAGATAGACCTCTCTAACGCCCGCTTTTACGAGAAGCTCGCCCAAGCATCCCGTTTCCCGACCACGTCTCAGCCTTCGGCCGGGGCGTTCGTCGAGGCGTACGAATCGCTCGCCGCCTACGACGACGTGCTGGTGCTGACGCTCTCCAGGAAGGTCAGCGGCACCTACGACTCGGCGCGGCAGGCGGCGGGGATGGTCGAGCGGCCCGCGGTAGAGGTCGTGGACACCAAGAGCGCGGAGATGGGGTCAGGCCTGATCCTGCTGGAAGCCCTGCGGGTCGTGGACGAGGGTGGCTCCTTCGCGGAGGTAAAGCAAGCCGCCGAGGCGGCGATCCGGCGCTGCAACGTATTGTTTGCCGTCGGCACTTTGGAGTACCTGCAGAAGAGCGGGCGCATCGGCCGGGCTCAGCGCCTGCTCGGCACCGCCCTCGACGTGCGGCCCGTGTTGGCCCTCAAGGACGGCGAGGTCGTGCCGCACAAGCGGACCCGCGGTCGCAGGCGCCAGATGGCGGCTATTCTGGAGGAGGTGAAGCCCGCCGTGCAATCGGGCAGAACGCTCGCCTATGGGCACGTCAACGCCCGCGAACCGCTCTCCGAGCTGCGGGCTGCCCTGGGCGTCAAGGGGCGATTCGTCGCCGAGATCGGGGGGGTCGTCGGGTCCCACGTAGGTCCCGGGGCCTATGGCGTGGCCTTCCTCTAAGGAGAGAGCGGGCGTCCCGGCGGGCCGCACCCTCTCGGGCCTGCCTCCTCGGACCACGCTGCCGGACCTGCGGGCGCGGCCCGTAACCGGGGTGCCGGGGGTCGGGCCGAGGATCGAGACGGCCCTGAAGGACCTCGGCGTGACCTCTCTCGCGGACCTCGTCTCGCACTACCCCGCTCGACACGAGGACCTCTCCAACGTGAAGAACGTCTCCGACCTGCGCGTGGGGGAGAGGGCGACGGTCGTCGCTCGCGTCGTGGGCGCGAAGCGGATCGGGAACCCCGCCGGAGGCCGGTCACGGGGGCTCTCCATCCAGCTCTACGACGGGACGGGTTACATGCCGGCGACCGTATGGGGCCGCGGCTGGCTCCTGAACCAGCTCGTCCCGGACGTGTGGGTCGTCGTCTCGGGCGAGGTGCAGCGCAGGTACGGCCTCCAGCTCGCGGTAAAGAGCATCGAGGTCGTGGACGATCCGGGCTCCCTGGAGGAATCGGCGCATGCCGGGAGGTTCGTGCCGGTGTATCCGGCGAACAAGGGGATCACCGCGAGGAGGATACGCGCCCTGGTCCACCGCGCCCTCGCCGAGGCCGGGCGCATCCTCGACCCCCTGCCCGCCCGGATGCTCGCCGCCCACGGCCTCCCCAACCTGCACGATGCCGTGCACGAGGTCCACTTCCCGACCGACCGGGAGAGCCTCGAATCGGCCATGCGCCGACTCGTCTTCCACGAGCTGCTCATCCTCCAGACCGGCCTCGCCGCCCGCAAGGCGCGCCTCGAAAAGACCGAAAGCGGACGCGCCCACGAGGGCGACGGCACGCTCCTCAACCCGTTCTTGAAGGGCCTTCCCTTCGGGCTCACCGGGGCGCAGGAGCGCGTCATCGGGGAGGCTTTGGAGGACATGCGATCCGAGAAGCCGATGCGTCGGTTGCTCCAGGGCGACGTGGGCAGCGGCAAGACCGTCGTCGCGATCGCGGCTCTCTTGACGGCGGTCGAGGCGGGTGGGCAGGGCGCGATCATGGCCCCCACAGAGGTCCTTGCCGAGCAGCATTTCATCTCCATCTCCAACGCCCTCGCGCACCTGCCCGTGAACGTTGTCTCCCTCACCGGCTCGCAGGGCGTCTACGAGCGCAAGGCCGCACTCGCAGCCGTGAGGAGCGGCGAGGCGCACGTCGTCGTCGGGACGCACGCGCTCATACAGAAGGGTGTCGAGTTCCGGGACCTCTCGCTCGTCGTCGTGGACGAGCAGCACCGCTTCGGTGTGGGGCAACGGACGGTCTTCAAGGAGAAAGGCGCGACGCCCGACACGTTGGTGATGACCGCGACCCCGATCCCGCGGACCCTCTCGCTCACGCTCTACGGCGACCTGGAGGTCTCCTTGCTCGACGAGCTGCCGCCGGGCCGAAAGCCGGTAGAGACAAGCCTCGTCGAGATACCGGAGCGCGAGGGGGCGTATGAGGCGATGCGGAGGGAGCTGGAGGCGGGGCGGCAAGCGTACGTGATCTGCCCGCTCGTCGAGGAATCGGAGGCCCTGGAGGACGTGCGCGCCGCCGAGGAGCTGCACGAGGAGTTGGAGGCGAAGGTCTTCCCGGAGCGACGCGTCGGCCTCCTGCACGGTCGCATGAAGCCCGCCGAGAAGCGCGAGGTCATGGCGGCTTTTCGCGCCCGAGAGATCGAGGTGCTCGTCGCCACCGTGGTCGTCGAGGTCGGGGTGGACGTGCCGAACGCGAGCGCGATCGTGATCGAGGGCGCCGAACGCTTCGGCCTCTCCCAACTCCACCAGCTCCGGGGCCGCGTCTGCCGCGGCCTCCATCCCCCCAAATGCTTCCTCATCGGCGACCCGAAGACGGAGGACTCGCGAAAGCGCCTCGACGCGTTGTGCGAACACCAGAGCGGCTTCAAGCTCTCGGAGGTGGACCTGGCGATACGCGGTGAGGGGACGCTCTTCGGAAGCCGCCAGAGTGGGATGCCGGATCTCAAGGTGGCGAAGCTCTTGCGGGACGTGGAGGTACTGGTCGAGGCCCGCCGCGAGGCGTTCGCGCTCGTCGCCAAAGATCCGACGCTGCGTAAACCCGAGCACCGCCCGCTGCGCCGCGAAGTACGCGACCTGCTCGGCGCCGACGTCGAGTGGCTTTTCAAGGAGTGAGTCGAAAATAGTGAACCGTGAGCCGAGAAAACACGGTATACCGCTCACGACTCACGACGACCCACGGCGTCTTCAACAGGAGATGCCTCATTGAGGATCATCGCCGGCGTTGCGCGCGGCGTCCGGTTGGCCGCGGTCCCTGATGGTGTCCGGCCGACCTCCGACCGGGTACGTGAGGCGCTCTTCAACTCTCTGGGCCAGTTCTTTGACGGGGGTGAGGTCCTGGACCTGTACGCCGGGACGGGGGCGTTGGGGATCGAGGCTCTGAGCCGCGGGTGCGAGCGGGCGACGTTCGTGGAGACGAGCGGGCGGGCGGTAGCGGCGATCAGGGAGAACCTGCGGCGTGCCAACTTCGAAGAGCGTGGCGAGGTCGTCAGGGGCGACGTGGCGGGGGAGGTGCTGGGCAAGCTTGAGGGTGGGGGGCGGCGGTTCGATTTGATCTTCGCGGACCCACCTTATAAAATCTCGGGTTTGAAGCTGAGGGATGTCGTGCGGCGACTTCCGGCCTTGCTAACGCCCAGCGGGCGCGTCGTCGTCGAGAGCGGCGATGCTCTCCTGGAGGACTTCGGGGGTAACAGCCGCCGTTACGGGGGGACGGTCGTGACCATCTTCGAGAAACCCAAGCCGACAACCATGAAGGTGGCGGTCTGCCCCGGCAGCTTCGATCCCGTGACGAGCGGGCACCTCGACGTTATCGGACGCGCGGCGGCCCTCTTCGATCACGTCGTCGTCGCCGTCGGCAAGAACGTTCGCAAGAGCGCCAGGCTCTCCGCCGCCGAACGTGCGAGCCTTATAGAGAAGGTCACCGCTCCTCTGGGGAACGTCTCCGTGGAGGTGATGGAGGGACTGCTGGTCAACTTCGCCCGCGAGCAGGGCGCGCGCGTCGTGGTCAAGGGCCTGCGGGCAGGATCGGACTTCGAGTCGGAGTTCCAGCAGGCGCAGCTC
Source organism: Rubrobacter sp. (assembly GCA_016781705.1). Taxonomy (GTDB): domain Bacteria; phylum Actinomycetota; class Rubrobacteria; order Rubrobacterales; family Rubrobacteraceae; genus Rubrobacter_F. The sequence continues at coordinate 17,538 of JADDPV010000073.1, read as the reverse complement.
AACCGCACGCTCTACCCCGAATTCGAGACGGTGTTCATCATGGCGGCCTCCGAGCACAGCTTCCTCTCATCGAGCGCGATCCGGGAGATAGCCTCGTTGGGCGGTAGCGTACGGGGGCTCGTGCCCGAGGAGATACGGGAGATCATTCAGCGAGTATACCTGGATGTGGATGACGGACGGGCAGCGAAGGGCGATAAAGGATAGAATATAACGATGGACGTTTTGGTGCTCATAGACAGGTTGGAGGAGTTGGTCGAGGAGGCGCGGAGCTTTCCCGGCTTTGGCAACACGGCCATGATCGACCGCGACGCCACCTTCGACGTGATAGACCAAATGCGCCAGACCATCCCCGAGGAGCTCAAGCAGGCGCGTTGGATCGTCAAGGAGCGCCAGGCGATGCTCGACGAGGCGCGCTCTGAGAGCGACCGTATCATCCGCGTCGCGCAGGAAGAGGCGGAGAAGATAACCTCCGAAGAAGAGGTCCTCAAGCGCGCCGAGAAGCGCGGCTCGGAGATCCTGGAAGACTCGAGACGTCGCGAGCGCGAGATACGCCTGGGCGCGGAGGACTACGCCGACGAGGTACTCGCGAACCTGGAAGACAACCTCTCCCGCCTCCTCGAGGCCGTACAGCGGGGCCGCTCGAAGCTGCAGGGCGTCCCGGACGAATAGCGGCTACGTAGTAACATACGAGCATGAACGAGAAGATCAAGCTGAAACGCCCCGGGATGGGCGTCGGGGACACGCGCGAGCTTTCGACCCGCTTCGACGTATCCCCCTTCGACCTTTACGGTCGGCGCCATGAAGTGGAAGGAGCGGCCGCGAAGGTGCGGGTGACGCGGCTCGCGGAGGGGTTGCACCTCGACTTGGAGGTGGTCTGCGAGGTCTCGACCACGTGTGACCGGACGCTGGAGCCGACGAGCGTCGTGCTGCGGTTCGGGGAGTCGGAGTTCCTCGCTGGCCCGAACGACCGGGAGCTGTACGTGGAGGACTGGGAGCTCGACGTGAGGTGCTACGCCGAGGAGGCGCTGCCAAGCGAAATCCCGATGCAGGTGTTCTGTCCGGGCACGAAGCCCGTGCGCCCGGAGCCGGGGGAGAGCGGGACCGACCCGCGCTGGCGAGGCCTTGACGGCCTGTTCGCCTCGGGCTTTTAGCTCCGAAACCGTCAACGACTGGAGGTAGCATTATGGCCGTACCGAAGAAGAAGACGTCGCAGGCGCGCAGGGACCAGCGCCGGGCGCACCACGCGATCAAGGGTCCCGGCCTCGCCGCCTGCCCGAACTGTGAGGAGCTACGCATGCCCCACCGCGTCTGCCCGAACTGCGGCCACTACAAGGGCCGCACCGCCGTTGCCGTCGAGGCGAACGTCTAACGTACCCGTCTGCGGGGTAGCCGCAAAGTAACCGGAAAGCAGCCGCAAGGTGCGCGTGGTCGTGGACGCCCTGGGTGGAGATAACGCACCCGGAGACATAGTCGCTGGCGCTCTCGCCGCGGCACGAAGGCTGCCGGAAGGTGGGATCCAGCTCGTCGGTGACGAAGATGTACTGTACCCACTCCTCGAAGACGCCCCAAAGAACGTATCTCTCAAACCTGCTCGCGGGACCGTCGGCATGAACGAGGAACCGGCGGCGGCGCTTCGCGCCCGCCCCGACTCCAGCGTCGCGGTCGCCGCGGCGGCGGTCCGGGCGGGTGAGGCCGACACCTTCTTTTCGGCGGGGAGCACGGGAGCGTCGGTGGCGGCGGCGCTCCTCAAGGTCGGGCGTTTGCCCGGCTGCCGCAGGCCCGCCATCGCCACGATGCTCCCCTTCGACCGGCCCGTGATGCTGCTCGACGCGGGCGCGACGGTCTCCTGCCGCCCGCACGACCTCCTGAATTTCGCTATCCTGGGCAGCGTGTTCGCGCGTAGATACTTCGACCTGGAAGGAAAACCCAAGGTCGGCCTCGTCAACGTCGGCGAGGAGCCGGGGAAGGGCGACGAGCTGGCGAAGGAGGCCCACCGGCTGCTCGACGCCGACGAGCGTGTCTACTTCGTGGGCAACGTCGAGGGGCGGGACATAGGCGGCGGGGTCGCCGACGTGCTCGTGACGGACGGCTTCACCGGCAACGTCGTGCTCAAGACCGCCGAGGGGGTGGCGCGCGAGATCCTGGGCATGGTCCAGGGCGCGTTGACCGCGAACGTCCTCACGAAGCTAGCCACCGCTGCTCTTCGCCCACACCTCCTCGCCGTCCGCGACCGCGTGGATCCCGAGAACTACGGCGGCTCTTTCCTGCTCGGTGTGAAGGGGGCGGTCGTCATCGGACACGGCAACTCTCGCGCCCGCGGGGTCGAGAACGCGCTGCTCGGCATCTCACGCGCGGGCGCGGGGCTGGTCGAGGAGTCCGAGCGGGCGCTCGCCGCGGCCTCCCCGCCAGAGGCGTCGCCGGGATCGGGAGGAGGCGCGTGAACGGACGGGCGGTCGGGCGCATGGTCGGGGTGGGACGCGCTCTCGGTTCGAGGCTGGTCACCAATGACGATCTCGCCGAGCACCTCGATACGGACGATGCCTGGATCGTGGAACGCACCGGGATCAAACAACGCCACTTCGTTGCCGAAGACGAGGACTGCGCCACCCTCGCAATCTCCGCCGCGAAACATGCCCTGGACCACGCCGGCGTCCCGGGCGACTCGGTGGACCTCGTCGTCTGCGCCACCTCGACGGCCCCCGAGTCCATGCCCTCGGTCGCCTGCCTGGTGGGCGAGGCGATAGGCGCGGCGGGCGTGGGCGCCTTCGACGTGGCGGCGGCCTGCACCGGGTTCTCCTACGGGGCCTCGGTCGCCTCCTCGATGCTCGCGACGGGCGCCGCGAAGCGCGTGCTCCTCGTCGGGGCCGACGTGTTCACCAAGATTGTGGACCAGGGAGACCGCGCCACCGCCGTACTCTTCGGCGACGGGGCGGGCGCCGTCGTCCTCGACCGGGGCGACGGCTCCTCCGGTTTCTTGGATCACATCCTGGGCGCCGACGGCCGTATGGCCCCCCTCGGACGCGCCGGACACCCCGGCCAGAGCGACCACAAGCTTTGCCAGAACGGCCGCGAAGTCTTCAAGTTCGCCAGCAGGATCTTCCCGGACCTCGTCGAGAAGCTGCTCGCCCGCAACGGCGTGAGCCCCGACGAAGTCCAGTACGTCATCCCGCATCAGGCAAATGCCCGCATAATACACGCTGCGGCGAGGAGGATGGAGGTGCCGGAGGAGCGCATCGTGCTGAACGTGGACCGGTTCGGGAACACGTCGGCGGCGAGCATCCCGCTCGCGTACCCGGACATCTACGAGAGCTTCGAGACGGGTCGATACGTCGTGACGGTGGGGTTCGGCTTCGGCCTCACGTGGGCGGCGAACCTGTACAGGATCTAGGATGGGGGAGTAATTGGCGCTGCGGAGGGCAATGGTCTTTCCCGGCCAGGGAACGGCGGGCGCCGAGGTCTCGGATGAGGTTTGGGAAGCGGTGCGTCCTTTGGTCGGCGACGGCGGGGAGTTACCGTACCAGCTCTCGGTCTTCGCGGGCTCGGCGAGCACGTTCCACGCCCTGCGGGAGGCGGGTGTCGAGCCGGATGTGGTCGCCGGGCACTCGTTGGGTGAGTATGCGGCGGCTTACGCTTGTGGGAGCCTGACGTTGAAAGACGCGGCGCGGCTGGTGGCGAACCGTGACCGACTGATGAACGACTCCTCACGGGAGAACCCAGGCGGGATGGTCGCCCTCATCGGGTCCGATCCGAGGGGGGTCGCGGAGGCTATCGAGGGCTTCTCCGAGGAGGAGGGCATCGTCGTGGCGGCCAACTTCAACACGCCACGCCAGACCGTCATCTCCGGGGAGGAGGGCGCGCTCAAGGCCATAACCGAGCGCGTGAAAGGCAAGGTGCGCAAGCTGGAGGTCGCGGGCGCGTTCCACTCGCCGCTGATGCTGGAGGCGTCGCTGGCGATGAGCGAGCTGCTGGAGGTTGTGGAGCTGCGGGACCCGACGATACCCATGATCAGCGCCGTGGATGGGGCCATTCTGGCCAGGGCCGACGACGTTCGGCTCGCGCTCAAGGACCAGATGCTCTCACCCGTCAGGTGGGTGGCCGTCGTCGAGCGGATGGTGGCGCTGGGGGTCGAGGAGCTGGTCGAGGCCGGAGGGGGGACATTAGTTAGGATGCTCAAAGACTTCAAAGATGTGGAGATAGAGGGCCGGGCGGCGAAGGAGATCCTGGCTTGAAAGCGCCGCTCGGGCCGGCGGCGATACGCGCGTTGATCCCACACCGCTACCCGTTTCTGCTCGTGGACAGGATCGAGGAGATCGAACCAGGCGTGCGGGCCGTGGGCTTGAAGAACGTCACGCAGAACGAGCCGTTCTTCGAGGGACACTTCCCGGACTACCCCGTCATGCCCGGCGTCCTCATCATCGAGGCGATGGCGCAGGTCGGGGCGGTCGGGGTTATGGTGAGGGAGGAGTATCGCGGCAGGCTCGCGCTCTTCGCCGGCATAGACGGTGTCAGGTTCCGTCGTCAGGTGATACCGGGCGACGTGCTTCGCATGGAGGTCGAGCTCACGCGCCTGCGGGGCACGGCGGGCCGCGGCAAGGGCTCCGCTACCGTGGACGGCGAGCGCGTCTGCGAGGCCGAGCTGATGTTCGCGTTCGCCGAGAGGGTGGCGGGGGAGTAGTGGAGGGACGGATCGCGCTGGTGACCGGCGGCGGTCGAGGGATCGGTCGCGCCATCGCCGTCAGGCTCGCCGAACGGGGCGCGAATGTGGCCGTCTCCTACCGCGCCAATGACGAAGCGGCCGCGGAGACACAGCGGCTCGTCCGGGAGGCGGGCGCTGCGTGCGAAGTATTCAAGGGCGACGTGGCCGAGGCGGGCGAGGTCGAGGCGTTGTTGAAGGGGGTTGGCGAGGTTTTCGGGCCGGTCGAGATCCTCGTAAACAACGCGGGCGTCACGCGCGACAACCTCCTCATGCGGATGAAAGGCGACGAGTTCGACGAGGTGCTGGCGACGAACCTCAAGGGGACGTACCTGTGCACGCGGGCGGTGTTGCGGGGGATGTTGCGGGCGCGGTGGGGTAGGATCGTGAACGTCTCCTCGGTCGTGGGGCTGGTCGGGAACGCGGGGCAGGCCAACTACGCCGCGTCGAAGGCGGGGATCATCGGGCTCACCAAGAGCGCGGCGCGGGAGGTCGCGGGCCGGGGCATCACGGTCAACGCGGTCGCGCCGGGGTACGTGGAGACCGAGCTGACCGGGTCCTTGCCGGAGAAGGTGAAGGATCAGATCCTCAGCCAGGTACCTATGGAGAGGTTCGGGGAACCCGAGGAGATCGCGGAGGTCGTCGCGTTCCTGGCGAGCGAGGGCGCTTCCTACGTCACGGGGCAGACGCTGACGGTGGACGGCGGGATGGTTATGCAATAGGGTGATTTGCGCTACACTACGCGCTGTCTTTCGGGCGGACACGTCCGGGAGGTTGGCAAGGGAAGAGTCGTATCCGTCGGGAGGGAGCTAGACGTGTCACGGGACGAGATACTGGAGAAGATCCGCGAGATCACGGCCGACCGGCTCGGGGTGGACGAGGGCGACGTGACGCCCGAGGCGTCGTTCCGGGAGGATCTGGAGGCCGACTCGCTCGACCTCGTGGAGCTCATTATGGAGCTCGAGGAGCAGTTCGGGATGGAGATACCGGACGAAGAGGCCGAGAAGATAACCACGGTCGATGAAGCCGTGGACTACGTATCGGAGCACCAGGCCGCGTGACCGACGCGTCTCCCGAAGGGGCCCAAGGGGCACGAAACGGGGGAGGCCTTAGCCAGGGCCGAGGCTTCGCCTACGTAACCGGCACGGGGGCGGTGACGCCCTTGGGCGTGGGCACGGAGAACTTCTGGGACGCGGCGCTGCACGGCAAGAGCGGCATCGCCCCGTTGACGCTCTTCGACCCGTCGCCGTACCCCTCGCACATCGCGGGTGAGTGCCGGGACTTCGACCCCACGGACTTCATGTCTAAGAAGGAAGCGCGGCGGATGGACCGCTACGCCCAGCTCGGCGTCTCGGCCGGGTTGCAAGCTGCCGAGGAAGCCGGCATCGGCGAGACGATCCGGAAAGCGCCCGAGCGCGCCGCGATCGTCATGGGCAGCGGCATTGGCGGGATCTCGACGTGGGAGCGCGAGTACCGGGTGCTGCACGAGAGGGGCGCCAAGCGGGTGAGTCCGTTCCTCATAACGATGATGGTGCCGAACATGGCCGCGGGCCAGCTCGCGATCATGCTTGGCGCCACAGGGCCTTCCCAGTGTCCCGTTCTGGCCTGCGCCACCGGCGGCGAGGCGATAGCCGAGGGGCTGGAGCTCATACGCCGGGGCGACGCGGACGTGGTGATCGCGGGGGCTTCCGAGGCCCCCATCACGCCGCTCTCGATGGCGGGATTCGGCGCGATCCGCGCTATCAGCACGCGCAACGACGAGCCGCACCGGGCGAGCCGCCCCTTCGACGCGGGCCGCGACGGGTTCGTGATGAGCGAGGGCGCTGGCGCGGTGGTGCTCGAGAGCCCGGAGCACGCCGAGCGCCGCGGCGCGGAGGTCATCGCGAGGATCATGGGTTACGGGCGCACGACCGACGCTTACCATGTCACCGCGCCGGACGGCGAGGGGCGCGGCGTGGAGCGGGCGATGCGCCTCGCGCTCGACGACGCGGGCCTGGCACCCGAGGAGGTCGGGCACGTCAACGCGCACGCGACGAGCACGCCGACGGGCGACGGGCCGGAGACGAAGGCCATACAGCGCTTGTTGCCGCACGCGGCGGTCTCCGGGACGAAGTCCATGACGGGCCACTCGTTCGGGGCGGTGGGGGCGACGGAGGGGATCATGTGTACCCTCGCCCTCAAGCATAAGGTCTTGCCACCGACGATCAACCTCGAAGAGCTCGCCCCCGACTGCGAAGAACTCGACTACGTCCGAAACGAGGCCCGGAAAGCGCCCGATCTCAAGGCTGCAGTCTCCAACTCGATGGGCTTCGGCGGGCACAACGTGGTCGTCGCGTTCGCCAGTGTAGAATAGTATTGGAACGACCATGACGATACGCGACCTCATAGACGTGCTCCCCCAGCCGCTGCGGCAACGCTCGCTGACCCACCCGAGCGTCGCCGACGCCTACGACTCCAACGGCAGACTAGAGTTTTTGGGCGACTCGGTGTTGAACAGCAGGGTCGCCGAGCTCGTATTCCACGGCTACCCGGAGCTGTTGGAGGGGGATTTGACGCGTATTCGGGCGCACCTGGTGAGGAAGTCCTTCCTGGCGAGCGTGGGGCGAGGCGAGGGAATAGAAGAGGAGATCGAGAGTACCGTCATCAACGACTCCGTCATCGCCGACACGGTCGAGGCTATAATCGGGGCGGCGTATTTGATAGACAAAGACCTCGTGTACCGGACGATAGACCGGATCTTCAACCCGGCCGAGGTGGACACCGACGAGCTGCGGGACTGGAAGACGCTCCTCCAGGAGACGCTCCAGGCGGAGGGCTTGCGCCCGATCTACCGGGTCAAGGCCAAGCACGGCCCGCCGCACCGGCCGCACTTCACCAGCGCCGTGGGCGTCGACGGCAGGGAAGTCGCCTCGGGGGAGGGCGGCTCCATAAAGGAGAGCGAGCAGGCCGCCGCGAGGGCGGCTTTGGAGATTCTGGGCGTCCGCCCGGTGCCGCGCGCGGGCGTCGAGGTTCACGTAGGGGCTTAGCCTGCTTGCCGGATCGGCCTCTCGGCGATCTCCCAGCTTGCGCTTTCCACCAGTGCGGAACCCTATTTGCGGCACTTTCCCGTGTGCTTCAGTTGCGGAAACCGCGTAGAATGCGGCGATGCTCTCGGCGATCTTCTTAAAGGGTTTCAAGACGTTCGCCCGGCCGGTCAGGATGCCGCTCACCGCTGGGATCACGGCGGTCGTCGGCCCGAATGGCTCCGGGAAGAGCAACATCACGGACGCGGTGCTCTTCGCGCTCGGGGAGGGGAGCCCGAGCGTGCTGCGGGCGGGCACTATGGACGACGTCGTCTTCTCGGGCTCGGAGACGCTTGCTGCGGCGAACGCGGCGGAGGTGACCCTGATCCTGGACAACGCGTCGGGTGGCATCTCGCTACCCTACCGGGAGGTGTCGCTGACGCGCAGGATCTCGCGCGGCGGCGAAAACGAGTACCGCATCAACGGCGTCCGGGCCCGCCTCGCCGACGTGCGCGCCATCGCGGGCGAGGCTGGCCTCGGACGTCACAGCATCTTGAGGCAGGGCGCCGTTGACGCTATCGTCGCCGGAGGCGCTGCCGCCTGCCGGGTCGCGCTAGAGGAGGCGGCTGGTCTCGGCGTGTTCCGCAGGCGTCGCCAGGGCGCGGGCCGCAGGTTGGAGCGCGCGGCTTCTCAGTTGGAGAGCAGCCGCCAGCTGGAGGCCGAGTTGGCGGAGCAGTTGAGGAGGATAGAAGTCGAGGCCGCCGCCGCGCGCGAGTACCGGGAGCTGGAGGCGCGCTACCGTAGGCTCTCTCTGGCGTACCTCTACCGCGCCGCGACCCGCGACCTCAACGGCCTGCGCGAGCGCCTCGCCGAGTACGAGGGGAAGGCCGGGGAGTTGAGCGCTCGGGAAGGCGCTCTGCGTGAGGAGGGGTTGAGGCTGGGGGATGAGGAGCGGAAGGCGGAGGGTCTGGTCCGGGCGGCGGAGCGCCGGGTGGAGGAACTGGAGGGCTGGGCGGAGGGACTAAGGGCCGAGGCTTTGCGTGCCGAGCGGGCGCTGTTGCGCTTCGAGGGCGGGCGGGACCGCGACGCGGATCGGCGGCGCATGATCCCCCACCTCAAGGTACAGGTTGAGAAGATTTCGAAGACCGTGAGACGTCTGGAGGAGGACCTCGGTAGGCTCGAGGGCGAGCACTCGCGCGCGAAGGGGGAGCTCGAGCGGCTGGAAGACGCCGCGGAGGAGGGGCGAGCGGACCTCAGGGCTGCGGCGGCGCGGCGGGCGAGGGCCGGGGAAAGCGTCGAAGCCTCGCGGGCGCGGCGCGAGCGGGCGGAGGGCCGGCTCGCGGAAGAGGAGACCTCGCTCGACGAGCGGGATCTCGAACGGCTCTCGGAGGCTATCGAGAGACTGCTTTCTCGTTCACTGGAGGGGGTGCGCGAGCGGTTGGCGGCGGCGCTCGGGGGAGTCGGGGGGCTGAGCGACCTGGCGGCGAGGCTGGGGGCGTGGGCGGATCGGAGGAGCGGGACACTGGCCGCACTCGTCGGGAGGGCGGAGGCCGAGGTCCGGCGGCTGAGGGTTCCAGGTGGTCCGAGCAAGAGGCTGTACGAGGTCGTCCGGGCGCGCCCGGGGTACGAGGCGGCGGTCGAGGCCGCGTTGGGGGAGATGGCGGGCGGAGTGCTCGCGGAGACGCTGGGTGAGGGGATCCGGTACCTCACCGGCGGCAGGCCCACGGAGCGCGTGGTGGTGCGCCTGGACGCCGAGAGGCTGCCGGAGGGCGGCCCGCACTTCGGTAAACCCCTCGTCGAGTGCGTCGAGGTCCTCGACGGCCGCTACGAGGAGGCTGTCGCACGCCTCCTGGGGGGCGTCTACGTGTTGGAGGAGCCCCCCGAGGGGGAGGCGTTCCCGAAGAACGGCCACGTTGCCGTCACGCGCGAGGGGCTGCGTCTCACCCGTACCAGCGCCAGCCGGCGAGCCGTTGAAGGGGATTTCGCCCGTGAAGCGCGGCTCGTCCTTTGGGAGGAGCGTCTCGACGAGCTGAAAAACCGGCTCGGGGAGAACCTCTATGACCTGCGGGAGACCGCTCAGGCTACGCTCCGGCTCCTGGAGGTCCTGGCTTCCGACGTCGAGACCCTGGACGCCGGAGCGGTTCGGGCGTCACGGGCCACTCGCCTGCTCATTCGGGAGGCTGAGCGCAGGGCGAGGGGGGCGATGCGCGTACGCACGCTCCGTCTGGAGGTCGAGGCGGAGCTGGAGGGGTTGAAAGAGCAGGTCTCTGCGGCGGAAGAGGAGCTGCGCGCGGCACAAGAGGCCGAGGAGAGGGCGAAGGAGGCGCTCCTGAGGGTGGCCGCGGCGGTGGAGCCAGCGTATGCCGCGTCCCGGGAAGCGGCCGGCCGCGCTACCAGAACACGCGCCGCGCTCTCCGATGCGCGGGAGCGGCGGGCGAGGCTCGCGCGCAGATTGAGGCGCCTCGAAAATGCGGCTCCCGACGCGGCCGCGCGACTGGCTGGCCTCGCCCGCCGCTCCGCGGAGGCATCCCGACGACTCGAGGTCGCAGCCCGTGAACGGCTCTTGGCCGGGAGGCGCGCCCGCTCGGAGGTGGTGGAGCGGCGCGGGGTCCTGGCCAGGAGGCGGGCCGAGATCGCCGGAGAGGCCGGGGAGCTCGCTGCCGAGGCGGCCCGGGTGCGTTCCCGGGCGGAGGCGCTCGGCGGGGAGCTGGCCCGCGCCGAGGGGACCGCTTCCGAGGCGGAGGCGGAGCTCTTCGAGGAGTGGGGCGCGACGCTGGAGACCGCCCGCGAAGAGGCCGAGGTCGCGCCGGAGGGCGGTGATGTCGAGCGCGAGCGGGCGCGGCTGGCGCGCAGGCTCAAGGGTTTCGGGGACGTGAACCTGCTCGCCATCTCCCAGGAGGGGAGCCTGCGCGCGCGGCACGACTTCGTCGCCGCGCAAAGAGTGGACGCCGAGGAGGCGGCCGCGGAGCTGGAGCGCATCATCCGGAACGTAGACGCGGAGATAGCGGCGCGCTTCGAGAGCACATTTGGGCGGGTGCGGCGGGCGTTCGCGCAGATCGTGCCGCGCATGATCGGGGGGGCGGCTGGGGAGTTGAGCCTCTCGGAGGAGGGCGTCGAGATCGGGCTGAGGCTCAGGCGCCGGGGCTGGAGACCTCTGCGCGTGCTCTCCGGCGGGGAGCGTGCGCTGCTGGCGCTGTCTTTCCTGTTCGGTATCTTCCTGGGGCGCGAAGAGCCCGGCTCGGGGCCTGACTCTGGGGCACTCTGCGTGCTCGATGAGGCCGAGGCGGCGCTCGACGACGTCAACCTGGCCCGATTTCTCTCTGTGGTAGACTCTTACCGGACGAGCGGGCAGTTTCTGCTGGTGACACACCAGAAGCGGACGATGGCGGCGGCCGACGTGCTCTACGGGGTCACGCCGGACGCCACCGGCGCGTCCATCGTAGTATCGAAGCGTCTGACGGGAGACTAGAAGAGCCGTTATGGGTCGGTCGTGGCGCAGCTTTTTTAAACGAAAGAAGGAATCGGAGGTTACCGAGCCGACCGTCGAGGCTCCGGAGCGCGACGAGGCGGCGGAGGAGCCCGAGGGACTCGCGCCGCCCGTGGCGACCCGTGAGGCCGAAGAAGCGGCGGCTCCTGAAGAGGAGTCGGCCGTGGAGTCGGCGCAGGTCGAGGAGCCCGTGGCGGATGGTTCCGTTGCGGAGAAGCCGGCGGAGGTCGAGCAAGCGCGGGCGGAGGCGGCCGAACAGGAAGAGTCCGGCGGGTGGTTCGGGCGGCTGCGGCAGGGGTTGAGGCGCAGCCGGGAGTCTTTCGTGGGGCAGCTCAACGCGGCCGTGGCGGAGTTCCGGGACGCGGGGGATGAGGAGTTCTGGGAGCGGGTCGAGGAGATTTTGATCACCTCCGACGTCGGTGTCCCGACGACGGCCAGGTTGGTCGCGGAGCTGGAGCAGGAGGCGCTGGAGAAGAACGTCACGAGCGCGAAGGAGCTTCGGGCGCTCATGATCGAACACGCCACGCGCATGCTCTCGGGTCCCGTCGAGCTCGACGTCTCGCGCAAGCCGACCGTGGTCCTGATGGTCGGGGTGAACGGGACCGGCAAGACGACAAACATCGGCAAGCTGGTCCACTTCCTGCCCGGCAAGGTTATGCTCGCGGCGGGCGACACCTTCCGGGCGGCGGCCATCGAGCAGCTCCAGCGTTGGGGCGAACGGACGGGCGCGGAGGTCATAGCGCGCGAGCGGGGCGCTGACTCGGCGGCGGTGGCGCACGACGCGGTCGAGGCTGCGAAGGGTGGAGGGGCGGACATCCTGCTCATAGACACCGCCGGGAGGCTGCACACGAAGGTCAACCTCATGGCGGAGCTGGACAAGGTGAAGCGCGTGATCGGGCGCCAGATGCCCGACGCGCCGCACGAGGTGTTGCTGACCGTTGACGCGACGACGGGACAGAACGGCTTGCGGCAGGCCAAGCTATTCCACGAGGTCGCGGGTGTTACCGGGATCATCCTCACCAAGCTCGACGGAACGGCGAAGGGCGGGATCGCGCTGGCGATAGCCAACGAGGTCGGGGTGCCGATAAAGCTGATCTCGGTGGGCGAGCAGATCGGGGACCTGCACCCGTTCGACGCCCGCGAGTTCGCGGAAGCATTGTTTGGAGAGTTGTAGATAATGTTCGATACGCTAAGCGACAGGCTCGGCTCGGCACTCGACGGGGTACGCAGCAGCGGCAACCTCACCGAGGACCAGGTGAAGAAGGTCACGCGCGAGATCCGTCTGGCGTTGTTGGAAGCGGACGTGAACTACGGCGTGGTCAAGAAGTTCGTCGCCAACGTCCGCGAACGCGCCACCGGCGCCGAGGTCTCGCGCGCCCTCTCGCCCGGCCAGCAAGTAGTGAAGATCGTCAACGAGGAGTTGGCGAGCCTGATGGGCGGGACGGCGAGCAAGCTGCAGTTCGCCTCCAGGCCGCCGACGGTGGTTATGCTCGCGGGCCTCAACGGCCACGGCAAGACGACGACCGCGGGTAAGCTCGCGCTATTCGTGCGCAAGAACTCGGGCAAGAACCCGTTCCTGGTCGCGTGCGACACGTACCGGCCGGCGGCGATAGACCAGTTGGAGCAGATCGGCAAGGAGATAGGCGTTCCGGTCTATGCGGAAGGGACGGAGCCCGCGCCGGAAGATATTGCGCAGCGGGGGATAAGGGAGGCGCGGGACGGCGGGTACGACTTCGTCATCGTGGACACGGCGGGCAGGCAGGTCGTGGACGAGCCGATGATGGACGAGATCAAACGCGTCCAAAGCGCCGTGAGGCCGCACTCGGTCCTGCTCGTCCTCGACTCCGCCACGGGACAGAACGCGGTGGACGTGGCCGAGGCGTTCCGGGAGTACGCCGACTTCGACGGGATGGTCCTGACGAAGCTCGACGGCGATGCCAGGGGAGGGGCGGCGTTGAGCGTCGTCTCGGTGACGGAGCGGCCGATCAAGTTCGCCAGCGAGGGCGAGAAGATGGGGGAGTTCGACTACTTCTACCCGGATAGGATGGCGGGACGCATCCTGGGGATGGGGGACGTCATGACCCTCATCGAGAAGGCCGAGGGCCAGTTGGACCGCCAGGAGGCCGAGGCCCAGAGCAAGAAGCTCATGGCCGGGAAGTTCGACTTCGAGGACTTCCTGAAGCAGATGCAGATGATCAAGAAAATGGGTCCCCTTTCGAGCCTGCTCGGCATGATCCCCGGCCTCGGCAAGCAGCTCTCCGGGGTGAACATGGACGACCTGGACAACAAGGCATTGGGTAGGGTGGAGGCCATGATCACCTCGATGACCTCCCAGGAGCGCCGGAACCCTAAGCTCTTGCAGAACCCGAGCCGGGCTCGTAGGATAGCGCGCGGCTCCGGGACGACGCCTCAGGACGTACAGAAGCTGGTCAAGCAGTTCGGACAGATGCAGAAGATGATGCGGCAGATGGGCGGTGGCGGGCGAGCCTCCAAGCGCATGCCCCGGATGCCGTTCAACATGAGATAGAGAGAAGAAGGAGTGAAGTTATGGCAGTGAAGATCAGGCTGGCGAGGCGCGGTTCGAAGAAGGCCCCCTTCTACCGGATAGTGGTGGCCGACGCCAGGAGCCCCAGGGACGGGGCGTTCATAGACCGGGTGGGGACGTATGACCCACGCACTAACCCGTCGGACATCAAGGTGGACGCGGAGAAGGCGCGCGAGTGGCTCGGCAAGGGGGCCCAGCCGACCGACCAGGTCCGCAAGCTGCTGAAGGTCTCCGGGGTCCTCTAGAAGTCGGGACTGGCGGGACGCACCATGCGGCAACTCGAAGATTTGCTCCTTTTTCTTGCCCGCCGGCTCGTGGACGAGCCCGAGCGGGTCGAGGTGACGGGCACGGAGACAGACTCGCGGGTAGACTTGACGCTGCGTGTCGCGCCCGGGGACGTGGGCAGGGTCATAGGCAAGAACGGCAGGATCGTGAAAGCCATCCGCTCGGTGCTGAAGGCGGCCGCCGTCCCGATGAACAAGCGGGTCAACGTGGAGGTTGAGGACTAGGGGTCGTGGGGGAGATCCGCGCCGCTGCTAGGCTCGACGACCCCGTGGCGATAGGCTCCGTCGCCTCCCCACACGGCGTGCGCGGTACGCTGCGCGTCCGGCCCACGGGCTCCGGCCGCCACCTGCGCGAAGGCGTCGTCCCCGTCGTGAACGGCGAGCGGCGGCGCATCCTGAAAGCGCGAGAGACACCTAAAGGCTTCCTCGTGGACCTCGAGGGCGTCGGCGACCGCGCGGAGGCGGCAAGCCTTCGGGCGGTGGAGCTGCTGCTGGACCGCGACGAGCTCGACGCGCCCGAGGAGGGGGAGTTTTATGTCGGCGACCTCGTCGGGCTCGACGTCTACGACGGAGCCGGAGAAAGAATGGGGAGCGTGGCGGACCTCTTCGAGACACCGGCCCACGAGGTGCTCGTCGTGCGCGACGGGGAGGGGGAGATCCACTACGTGCCCTTCACCCTCGAGCACGTGCCGGAGGTGGACGTCAGGGGCGGGCGCCTCGTCGTGAGCCCACCGGACGTGTAGGGAGCCTCTTCGTAGTGGGCGGCATAGACGTTTTCTGCGTCTTCCCGGAGGCCGTTGAGGCGACCTTGCGCGTTGGGGTGGTCGGGCGCGCGATCGAGAAAGGTCTGGTCGGATTTCGCGCCTTCGACCTGCGCGGGTTTTCGAAGAACGGGCGGATAGACGACGTGCCTTTCGGCGGTGGAGCGGGGATGGTCGTGCGGGTGGACGTGGTTGCCCGGGCCTTCGAGGAGGTCTATGGGGTTGGTAGCGCACGCGAGGTGCGCGAGTCGCGGCGCGTGATCTTGACCGAGCCCGGCGGCCGGCTCCTCGACCAGGGGTACGCGGCAGATCTCGCGGCGGGGCTGGCCGGGGGCGGAGGCTTCACGGTCGTCTGCGGGCGCTACGGCGGGGTGGACGAGCGGGTGCGGGAGCATCTGGCGACGGAGACCGTCTCCTTAGGGTCTTTCGTGCTCTCGGGCGGCGAGATCGTGGCGGCGGCGCTCGCGGATGCGGTGGTGCGGCTCCTGGATGGCGTACTCGGCAACGCCGAGAGCCTCGTTGGGGAGTCCTTCTCGGGCGAGAGCGTTTTGGGGCCACCGGTATACACGCGACCCGCCAAATGGGATGGGGCGGCGGCCCCGGACGTGCTGTTGTCCGGTGACCACGCTAGAATCGGTGCCTGGAGAGAAGAGCAGGCACGCTTGAGAGCCTCTCGAATGGGAACCTAACCGAATCACGGGGGAGCCTCCGGCGGCGCCGGAAGGAGACCGGGGGGAAGGAGCTAGGAGGCTCCATTCCCCCTCGATGGGTTCGGTCCTTGGTGGCTCCAGCTCTCCTAGATGCGGGGGTCTCGTCCTTTACCTAGTTGCGGCCCCGACGACCAGCTCGCACGGTCCCTCGAATCCGTCGGGGCCCTCGAACCGGCGCAACTCCTGCTCGATCTCTTCCCAGGCTGCGTCCCGCTCCGCTTCGTTCAGGCCGGAGAGCATCTGGTGCAGCGCGCCGAATGACTCCCGCTCGAAGCGGGCGCATTCCGCGGCCGAGGGCATGCGCAGCGGCGCGGGGATGGTATGGGTTTCCGCGCCGCGGAACCCGGCTTTCTCGTATGCCTCCTCCAGGACGCCCGGGGTGCCCAGGCTGAAAGGGCCCGGCTGGCCGGGCAGCGGGGGTGGGAGCTGGGCGCGGCGGCGGATGATCGAGACCGGAGCGGAGAAGAATTTGTTGTTCTCGGGCGTGGAGTAGACGATGGCCGCCAGCTTCCCGCCGGGCCTGAGCGCGCGGCGCATCCCGGAGAGCGCCTTCTGTTGATCGGGGAAGTAGATCAGGCCGACCCGCGAGATCACCGCGTCGAAGGACCCCTCTTCCAACTCTTCGAGAGCCTCGCCGTCCATCACACGCGTCCCTACGTTGCTCAGGCCGGCCTGGCGAGCGGCTTCCGCGGCGAACTCGAGGATGTTGGAGGAGATGTCGGTGGCCAGCACGTAGCCGTCCTGCCCGACACACTTCGCCGCCCGGATCGTCTGGCCACCCGCGCCCGCCGCCACGTCGAGCACGCGGCCGCCGGGGCCAACGCCTGCCATGTCCAGCATCGTCTCCGTCGCCCGGTCCAGCCATTCCTCCAGGGTGGGACCCCATCGACGCCAGGCTTCGGCGGCCTCCTGCCATTGCTCTCGGGTAGTCTCCTTGTACTTGACCGGATCAAACTGCGCGGTCTCGGCCGTCATCTCCTGTCCTCCTCAACTTGTTCGGTAGACGGTTACTGGGTTGCTGCTACCTGTCGGTCTCGCGTCTCTTCCTGGCGCTCGCCCCCTTCGGTCGCGTTTGCTCCTGAACGGGAGGCTAGCGGCCCGACGTTACGCTTTTGTTACGGGATCGGGATTGCGCCTCGAAGGGCCGGTCGATATATTTGTCACGGACCCTACGTGGTCCAGGGCTCGCGGTCGAGGAAGAAGGTGGACGGATTGGAGATCAGGCTGTTCGGCGAGTTCGAGGTCCGGCGCGGCGGGCATCTCGTCGGGCGCGAGGAGTGGGGCCGGCGGAAGACGCGCTCGCTGTTGAAGCTGCTGCTCACTCGCCCGGGCCGCGCCTTCTCGCGCGACGAGATCGTAGAAGCCTTGTGGACCGGTGCTCCCCCCGAAGCCGCCGAGCGCAGCATGCGCGTAACGGTTAGCCTGCTCCGCAAGGCCCTGGAACCTAACCTGAAACGCGGCTCCGACTCGCGCTACGTCCTCAGCAAGCGCCCCGGTTACCTCTTCGACCGAGGGGCGAACTGCCGGGTAGACGCCTGGGAGTTCGACGAGCGTAAACGGAGAGCCGAGGCGGCTCAAGCAGCCGGACAACTCGACGAGGCTATTGGCGAGTACCGGAAGGCCCTCGAACTTCTGCGGGGCGAGTTTCTGGCCGAGGAGCTCTACGAGGAATGGGCGATGGAAGCCCGAGAAGAGTGGCGAGAGCGCCGTCTTTCGGCCCTTTCGGAGCTGTCGGAATGCCTGGCCCTCGAAGGTCGCTACACTGAAGCCGTAGAGGTCTGCGAGCGCGCGCTGGAAGCGGACGAGTACCGCGAAGATCTCCACCGCCGGCTGATGCTCTACCACTACTGCGCCGGGGAGCAGGCTCTGGCCCTCCGAACCTTCCGGCGCTACGCCGGGACGCTGAAAAGGGAGTTGAGCGTCGCTCCCTCTCCGGAGCTCGTGCGGCTGAAGTCTTGGATAGAGGCCCGCGACGTTCCGGGGGTGGACGAGAGGCGTAGGCGCTACCCTAGATGAGTGTTGCAAGGTTTTCATGCCCACAGGTCCTTGATCCGGC
>JADDPV010000120.1 GCA_016781705.1 Rubrobacter sp. | reverse complement strand
TCGACATCTGGCAGCAGCTTGACGACAAGGACCACGTGCGTCTCGTCGAACACTTCCTCGAAAAGGCCCGGAGCTTCCGCAACGTTCGCGGCCTAAAACGTAACCTGCATCGCTAATTCTCCGACCCGCTCTGTGCCGTCGTCGGGGAGAGCGCCGCCACGTACGCGGACAACGAAGACGGGGGCTGAAGCGTAGTCCTCGAACGTGTGATTCGCGCTCGCGTTAAGGGGGTTTCCCTACGCTGCACTCATATGCTCTGCAAGGTAGAGCTCTCGGCGATCTCGGCGCACGAAAGAAGCCCGGGCGGTTATCCCTTGTAGCTGCCCGGGCTTCACGGATCCGGCTCGACCGCCTAGCCCGCCTTCACATCGCCGCTCGTGGGCGCTTCCGCGGCGGTCTGGAAGGTCAGCTTGGCCTCTTCGGCGCCTACAACCACCCTGTCGCCTGGGTTGAGCGATCCTTCGAGCACCATCCGAGACAGCTCGTTGTCGACCCTGCGCTGGATGGTCCGTCGCAGAGGACGCGCCCCGAACTCCGGGTCGAAGCCTTCCTCGGCCAGAAGCTCGACCGCTTCTTCGGTGAACTCTATTTCGATGCCCTGCGGCTCGAGGCGTCGCCTGGTCCTGTCCAACAGGAGGCGGGCGATGTCGGCTATCTGCTCCCTGGTGAGGCCTTTGAAGACGATCGTCTCGTCTATCCGGTTCACGAACTCGGGACGCAACGTGTTGCGCAGGATGCGGTCCATGTCCTCCTTGAGCTCCTCGAAGGACTCGTTACGCCTGGCGTGCGCCTGGATCCTGTCGCTCCCGAGGTTGCTGGTCATGATGACGACCGCGTTCTTGAAGTCCACCGTGCGCCCTTGCGAGTCGGTGAGGCGGCCGTCGTCCAGGATCTGGAGCAGGATGTTGAACACGTCCGGGTGCGCCTTCTCGATCTCGTCCAGCAGCAACACCGAGTAGGGCTTGCGCCTCACGCTCTCGGTGAGCTGGCCGGCCTCCTCGTAGCCCACGTAGCCCGGAGGGGCGCCCACCAGCCGCGAGACGGTGTGGCGCTCCTGGAACTCGCTCATGTCTATGCGCACCATCGCCGCCTCGTCCCCGAAGAGGGCCTCGGCGAGGGTGCGAGCGAGCTCCGTCTTGCCAACCCCAGTGGGCCCCAGGAAGAGGAAGCTTCCTATCGGGCGGTTGGGGTCCGAAAGCCCGGCCCGGGACCTGCGAATGGCCTCGGCGATTACAGAGACGGCCTCTTCCTGGCCCACGACGCGCTCGTGGAGCTGCCCCTCCAGGCGCAGGAGGCGTTCGCGCTCCTCCTCGGTGAGCCGAGAGACCGGGATGCCGGTGGCCCTGCTGACCACCTCGGCGATGTCCTCGGCCGTTACCTCGGCCACTGATCGGCGCCCCTCACGCACCTCCTCCAGCTCGCTGCGCAACTCCTCGATCCGGTCCTTGAGCTCCCGGGCCTTCTCGAAGTCCTCGGCGGCCACCGCCTGGTCTTTCTCGCGGCTCTCGCGCCTTACCTCGTCTTCCAGCTCCCTGGTGTCTTGGGGCTTGGTCTTCGAGCGCAGCCGCACGCGCGCGGCGGCCTGGTCCATGAGGTCTATAGCCTTGTCCGGGAGGAAGCGGTCGGCGATGTAGCGATCCGAAAGCTCGGCCGCCGCCACGATGGCCTCCTCCGTTATCTTCACCCGGTGGTGCGCCTCGTAACGGTCCCTCAGGCCCCGCAGGATCTCGATCGCGTCGTCGACGGAGGGTTCGCCCACCAGGACCGGCTGGAACCGGCGCTCGAGGGCGGCGTCCTTCTCGATGTTCTTGCGGTACTCGTCCACGGTGGTCGCCCCGATGACGTGCAGCTCGCCCCTGGCCAGGGCCGGCTTGAGCATGTTGGAGGCGTCCATCGAGCCCGCGGCCGCCCCGGCCCCCACCACCGTGTGCAACTCGTCTATGAAGATCACCTGCTCCTCGGGGTTCTCCCGGATCTCGTCTATGACCTTCTTGAGGCGCTCCTCGAACTGGCCCCTGTACTGAGTTCCGGCCACCAGCCCGGAGAGGTCTAGCGCCAAGACCCGCCTGCCGGTTAAGGTCTCGGGGACCTCATCATTGACTATCCTCTGGGCGATCCCCTCGACGATGGCGGTCTTGCCCACGCCGGGGTCCCCGATCAGGACGGGGTTGTTCTTGGTGCGCCTGCTGAGTATCTCGATGGTCGTTTCCACCTCTTCGCCCCGCCCGATGACGGGATCCAGCTTCCCCTCCTTGGCCATCTGGGTGAGATCCCGACTGTACTCCTCGAGGGTGGGTGTGGGGCTGGCCTGCCCTCGCGCGACGCCGCTCGTATCCACCCCACGCACGACCGCCCCTCGCAACTTGGTGTGCGAGACACCGAACCTCGCGAGGAGCCGCCCAGCCTCGGACTCCTCGTCCTTCGCCAGCGCAAGCAAGACGTGCTCGGGGCCAACGTACGAAGCGCCCAGAGCCTGAGACTCGTCGTAGGCCGTGAGCAGCGCCCGCTTGGCGTCGGGGGCCAGGGAGGGGGAGACGTCCGCCCGCTCGCTCCTGCCGAACTCCTCCTCGATCTGCGCTCCGAGGGCCTCCGGATCCGCGTCTACCCCCTCGAGCACCCGCTTCGCTACCTCGTCTTTGAGTGCCGAATGGAGGAGGTGCTCGGTGTTGAGGTCTGGGCTCCCCCAATCCGCGGCCTGTCGGGCCGCCCGCTGCAACAGCTCGCTCGTGGAGTCGCTGAAGAACCGCGTTATGTCCACCTGTTCCGCCTGCCGCCCGGGAATCGCCCCGCGCGGGGTAGCCCTCGAAGGGCCTTCGGGCATATCGAAAAACCGGGAGAAGAAATCGTCGAACAGGCTTCCGCCACCGAAAGATGAACGACTGCCCCCTGCCTGCGCCGCGTGGATCTCGCAGAGGTGCTCGATCCTTGGTGGCTCCCCGGGGACCAGCCGTCGTATCTTGACGGCCGCCGGCCTCACACCGCATACGTCGCAAAGTTTCCTCTCGACCATCTCCCTACCTCCTGTACGAACCCGTCTCTACCACCGATACCACGGAGGCAACCCCACCGCGTTTGCCGCCGTCGGGGTCGCCACGCGGTCCCCGACCAGGGTCTCCGGCGAGGGGTCGACCACGACCCGGCAAACGACCACGCGAGGCCCAAAGAGCGGCAAGGCCAGCTCTTCGCCGAAGGTCTTTCTTACGTGCCAACTGGACCCTAGCAGACCGAGCCGGAGCGAAGGAACCTGCGCGCGGTTTCCCTATCGGTGAACACGGGGAGCGTCCTTTCGCCAGAGGCGTGCGAGACGCAGAGCACCTCCGAGCCGTCTTCCTCGTGCCGCGCGATTACGTAGGAGACTATCGGGCGCCCGGAAGCCTGTTGCCTAGAGAAGTGCCGTGTAGCTTCACCCACCGCTGCTCCCCCTTCTCTACCCGCTCGTCCCTGGTTCCCGTGTTGCCCCCTGGCCTCCCCTCGGGCCAGCGTTGCTCCAAGGCGTTGCTCCGAAGCGAAGAGGAAAAAGCCGGGGCGATGAGATCGCCCCGGCTCTTGCGATCCGTCCCGAAGAGCGGCTCTCGCTCCGCGGCGAACTTAGCTGCCGGAGCCCTCCTGGTCGTTCGCACCCTCGATCTGGATGTGCTTGGGCTCCCGAACAGCCGCGGCGTTCTCGAGGGTCACCTCCAAGACCCCGTCCTGGAAGCGGGCCCGGATCTTGTCCTCCTCCACGCCTTCGGGTAGCGTCATGCTGCGCCTGAACGAGCCGTGCCTGCGCTCCTTGACGTAGTAGCCTCCGCGCTCCCTCTCCTGCTCTTCCTTACGCTCGCCGCTTATGGTCAGAACCCTGTCCTGGACCGCGATGTCTACGTCCTCGAGCTTCACACCGGGCAACTCGGCCCTGACCACCAGGTCCCCATCATTCTGGAGCACGTCCATCGACGGAGCCCACTCCGTGGCCTGCGCCCTCTGTCCCCCCGGCCGACGCGCCAGCCCACCGAACATCTCGTCGAACATGCGGTTCATCTCGCTGTGCAGATCGTAGAACCCACGCCCCCTGTACGGACTCAAAGACATCTTGCCTACCTCCTCTCATCCTCGCGACCCCCCATCCGAGAGCCGCTTTCTTACCGGTGGCCCCATTATACCTTCCCAGCACAGTTTGTAAACAGTTTTAGGACAAAATTTTTCTTTTCTCCATTTCTGGTACAGTTTATAATGGGCACGCCGACAGAGAGGTAGAGGGGTTCCGTGGACAGGAGCGAGATAGGAATCAGGCTGACGATCATTCGCGAGGAGCGGATGTGGACGCAGGGGCGGTTGGCAGAGGAGGCGGGGGTGAGCCCGACGACCGTTTCCGGGATCGAGAGCGGCAGGGTCTCGCGCCCTCACTTCGGCACGATCAAGAGGCTGGCCGGGGCTTTGAACGTGGACCCGCGCGAGTTGCTCTCCCCGCGAGGCTCCGACGGGCGTGCTCGTCCGGAGCGCCTCTCGCTCGGTTGGGCGATGTCCTCGCGCGAAGAGGAGTTCGAGGAGGGCCTTGAGGGGGCCACGCTCGGCGGTTTGCGCGCCCTCTCCCGGAAGCTTGACGAGGAGCAACAGCGGCTCCGCAGGCTCTACGGGGAGGCGCGGGGCACCGAGCAGCGGCGTCTCATAAAGGGGCGCATCCGCGACGTGGCTGCCCAGCACGGTTCCGTGGAGGCTTCTATCATCCACCACCCCGACAAGACCGCCCCGGAGGAACGCAGACTCGGCGAAGGGTAACCGAAGGCCGGAGAAGTCTCGAAAGTCTCGTCCAAGAACAGAAGACAGTCGGCGTTTGAGGGGCACAGGAACCACTGCTCTCCCGCGCCGCGCCTCCTCCAGTCGAGCGTGAGCGTCGAGCCTTGCTGCCCGACGCAGAGCAGTCGCGTCGCCGTGGAGGCATACCCGGCCGTGGTTGCCCGCGGTTTCTTGGGCAAGCGCAGCTACAAGAGCGACGACAAGAGGAAACAGACGCCGGAGCAGCAGGCGGCGCGGGAGGAGTTGCTTGAGGGGCTCGGATCCGGCGCTATGCGGGCGGCTTACGGCCTCGTCGTCGAGATGGACGGCGTGTGGCGGGAGGATCTCGCCCGGGACCGGAGTGCGGATACTCTGGACTCGGTCTTGTGTGCGGTGCAGGCGGCATGGGCGTACACGAAGCGGGACGAGGGGTGGGGTGTGCCCGCGCGCTGCGACCGGGAGGAGGGTTGGGTCGTGGACCCCACGCTCCTGCAAGTTTCCGACGGAGCAGGGAGCGTGAATGGCCGAACTCCACCAGCTTGAATGCGATAGTGCGGCTCCGGCGTCATGTTTGCCGGCAGGATATGCGACATGGTGAGAGGGGCCATCGAGACCGTCGCCTGCCGGTCCTACGGAGAACTTTAGGGTACTCTCGTCTACGATGTCGGCGGGCCGACGGCTGGTCCTCGGGAGCCACGCTGTCCGCGGTTAGAGAAGCACGCGGTCGAGACTTGAGAGCATTCCGGCATTTACCCACGATGCGACGAGGAGACTATGGATCGTGGTCCCTGGGGGCTGAGGCGAATTAAAGGAGGAACCCATGCCCTACGGCGAGAGGTTCGAGGAGGCGCTGGTGTACGCGGCGAGGCTGCACCGGGATCAGGCGCGCAAAGGCACCGGCACCCCCTACGTGACGCACCTGTTGGCCGTCGCGGCGATCGTTGGCGAGAACGGCGGGACCGAAGAAGAGGTCGTCGCCGCGCTGCTGCACGACGCCCCGGAAGACCGGGGCGGTAGAGGGAGACTGGAGGATATACGCAGGCGGTTCGGGGGCGAGGTGGCGCGGATAGTAGACGGCTGCACGGACACTTACGAGGATCCAAAGCCCGCGTGGCGGCCACGCAAGGAGGCGTACGTGGAGCACGTCCGTCACGCGCCGCCCTCCGTCAGGCTCGTCTCGGCCGCCGATAAGCTGCACAACGCCCGCTCCATCCTCGCGGACCTGCACGCTTCGGGAGACGACCTCTGGGACCGGTTCACCGGCGGCAGGGAGGGGACGCTGTGGTACTACCGCACCCTCGCCGACGCCTACGCTGCTGCGGGCGCCAATGCTGTCGTCGAGGAGTTGGATCGGGTGGTCTCAGAGATCGAAGGGCTGGCTGGGAGGAGGCGGTAGTGGGGGCGCACGGCGACCCCGAGAGCGAAGGCCGGGTGTTTGTATTGCCGGTGCCGACGATCCATCGTGTGGGGTGACTCTTCGATGACGACTACAAGCAGTGGCTGACTGTCCCGGAGAGGCAAAGGACCGGCTGCTCATGAACCTGGTAAGTACCGTTTAGTCGAGAGACGGCCGGATTCCAGCCCGGCCTTCGAGGAATGGTTGGAGAAGAAGAAGGGTGCAGCTTAGGGGTTGCGCGGTACCGAGTGGCCCACGGATTGGAGGGATCGAGGATGCGGCATTCGCCGTTGCGTTTGGGGATATTGGGGGCGGCCAGGATCGCGCTGGGCGGCATCATCCCGGCCGCCGGGCGTACCACCGGCGCGGTCGAGGTGTCCGCCGTCGCGACGCGGGGAGGCGTGAAGGGCGCGGCGGTGCGTGAGCTCGTGCCCGGAGTCGAGGTCTTCGAGGACTACGAGGCGCTGCTGGAGAGCGAGAGCGTGGACGCAGTCTACGTCCCCCTGCCGAACTCGATGCACGTGAAGTGGACGCTGAAGGCCCTGGAGGCGGGCAAGCACGTCCTGTGCGAGAAGCCGTTTTGCATGAGCGCCGGAGGCGCCGGGAGGGCGGTCGAGGCCGCTAGAGGCGCGGGTCTCGCGCTGATGGAGGGCTTCATGTACCGGTTTCACCCCCCAGATCGGACGCCTCCGGGAGCTACTGGGCGAAGGACGCATAGGCGAGGTGCGCCAGTTGCTCGCGGAGTTCGGCCACCGGGTGAGCGACCCGGAGGACGTGCGCGTGATCGGCTCCCTGGACGGCGGCGCTTTGGGTGACGTGGGCTGCTACTGTGTGAGCGGGGCGCGGCTCGCTTTCGGCTCCGAGCCCAAGAGGGCGACGGCGTTCGCGAGGTTCGCCCCCGACGGCGCCGACGAGGAGCTCGCCGGCGTGCTGGAGTTCGATAGCGGTTTGGGTTTCGTCTCGTGCAGCACCTCCTCGGCGCGGCGGGAGCGGCTGGAGGTGATAGGCGCCGAGGGCCGTATCCTCCTCGACGCCCCGTTCCGGGCGGACAAGGCCGGGGGCACGATGGAGGTGACGCTTGGCGCGGAGATCGAGCGCGAGAGCTTCGAGGCGGGAGACCCTTACAGGGCGGAGCTAGAAGAGTTTGCCACCGCGATACGCGAGGGCCGCGATCCGGCCGTTGGACCCGAAGAGATACTGGGCAACGTCCGCGCCATAGGCGCCCTCCTCGCCTCCGCCCGCTCTGGCGGCGAGGCGCGGGAGGTTTAGAGCTCTTTTGCGCGAATCGGAGTATCGGGTTGTGTGTTTCGACTCCCGAATTTCTACTCTCGACTCACGAAGCGGGCCGACCGCCCCCGGCCTCCTCGCGCGTCGTCCCGGCGGCGTCGCGACTGCTCTATTTTACGACCGCGCCGTCGTCGCGCAGGATCTCGACGGCGCTCGGGTCGGTGTGGAAGACGCGCACCCGGGCGCTGGAGGCGGCGAGCAACACGCCCAGGAAGCCACCGCCCTTGTGCAGGTCGCGCGGCAGCGCGGGCTCGGCCCAGCCGACCTCGGCGTTCGAGAGGTCCGCGTCGGTGGTGACGAACCGCTGCAAGAGGAGGCTCAGGGGAACCCGCAACAGCAACGATAGCGCGATGCCGCCCAGGATCAGGAGATACAGATTCCACCCGAAGTACAGCCCGACGCCTAGAGCGCCGAGGAAGAACGCCGCCGCGAGCAGGTTCGCCGCGACGATGGTAGTCCCGCAGTTCCGGTGTACGGCGAGCCCCTTCTCCCCGGCCTTCAGGCGCCGCAGCGCCTCGCGGGCGGCGCCCTCCACCTCCGCGGCCGAGCGCACGCCCTGCACGAAGAAGCCGTCGTCGTCAGAGAATCCGTTAAAGCGGCGGCCCGGCTCCCGCTCCATCATCACGACGATGGTCGCGTGCTCGAGGGCGTGGTTGCGTCTGAGGAGCTTGTTCCCGAACACGTCTCTGAGCTGGCGCGGGTAGAAGAACAGACTACCCACCGCCTGCAACGAGTAAAGGATCGGGAGAAAGAAAAGAAACAGGACGAAAACAAACGCCACGAACGCGATGAAAAGCAACGCCGCCACTGTGTGTAACCCTCCACGAGGACTTGTACGGACCCCGATTATACCGCCGGAATAGCGGTCAGCATTTCAGCTTGTCAGCCTTCAATTCCTGCCGTTACGCTCGTCGGCTGGCAGCGTATCGGGAGCAGATTTTCTCTGCGGGACGCCATAGTAAGGGAAAGGTCGTGGAGTGCTAGTGCGTCGAGGCGACGAGCCGCGTGGCTTGGCTGACTGGCTGACAAGCTAAAACAAATCCACCTCGCCGGGCCGGTTCAATCCGTGCAGCAGCGCGAGCGCGGCGAGCGCGACCTCCCGGTGGTGCTCCCCGTCGCCCGGCTCCCCCATCGGGTGGTTGTACGGGAACGGCACGAAGGCGACCCGCGGCGCGAGAACGCCCCGCTCCATCGAGAGCGTTACCGTGGGGATGCCCGCCGCCTCGATGCTCTGGCTCACCAGCCCCACGGACCGGTGGCACAAAGGTCACGACGGCGTGAGCAGCGCGCCGTCCGCCCCGTCTTCGGCGAGCATCCCCGCGACCTCGGGGGCGGTCCCGGCGGCGAGCGGGGCGGGGTCGTGGATCGCCCCCATGAAGGAGAAGTGGCGGCGATTGAGCCCACCGACGACGCCTTCGGATACGAGGCCTCTCAGGGTCCACAGGGGGAAGACGGAGTCGAGGGAATCGGCGGCCTCCTCGCCGGGGCGATAATAGGCGTGCGTCCAGGTGAGCCTCTGGGCGCCGGCGGGGATCTCACGGTACGAGCAGTCCCCCAGTGGGTCGTCTATGTCGAAGCGTGGTTGCTCCGGCAAATGTACGCCGCCGGTGGTGACGAGCGCGAGGCGACACTCCTCGAGCGGCTTCTCGGGGCGGACGAAGGGCAGCCCGCTCACTACACGTTGAAGCGGACGAGCATGGTGTCGCCGTCTTTGACCGGGTAGTCGCGGCCTTCGAGGCGGACCTTCGCTTCTTCTTTGGCCTTCGCCCACGAACCCGCGGCCACTATGTCTCGCCAGTCGCCGACCTCGGCGGCGATGAAGCCGCGCTCCATGTCCGAGTGGATGCTCCCGGCGGCCGTGCGCGCCGTCGCGCCCTCGCGCACGGTCCACGCCCGGCTCTCCTTCTCGCCGGCGGTGAAGAACGTGAGAAGGCCGAGCAACCGGTAGGCCGACCGCACGAACCCCTCGAAGCCCGCCGTCTCCACGCCGAGCATCTCCAGGTACTCGCGCGCCTCGCTCTCGGGCAGCTCCGCGATCTCCGACTCCAGCCTCGCTGAGAGCCTGACCGCCTCCGCCCCCTCGCGCGCGGCGAGCTTCTCTACCTCCGCGCTGTAGCGGTTCCCGTCCGCGACCGACTCCTCGTCCACGTTGGCGACGTACAGCACGGGCTTCGCCGTGATGAGCGACCGCAAGGTCTCCTCCAGGGTATCGTCCCCCGGATACGTCCGGGCCGGGTCGCCGCCCGAGAGGTGGTCGCGCAGGGCTTCCAGTGCCGCAGCCTCAGCCCTGAGCTTAGCGTCCCCGCTCTTGGCGGCCTTACTCGTGCGCTCCAGGCGCCGCTCGACCGTCCCGAGGTCCGCCAGCAAGAGCTCGGTGTTTATCGTCTCGGCGTCGCCCGTCGGATCCACGCCGCCGTGTACGTGTATGACGTTCTCGTCCTCGAAGCACCGGACGACGTGCGCCACCGCGTCGCACTCGCGCACGTGACCCAGGAACTGGTTCCCCAAGCCCTCGCCCCGGCTCGCCCCGCGCACGAGCCCCGCGATGTCCACGAAGTCCACCGTCGCCGGTACCTTGCGCCTGCTATCGAGCGCCCCCGCCAGGGCATCTAGACGCTCGTCCGGCACCGCCGCGACCCCGAGGTTCGGGTCTATCGTCGTGAACGGGTAGTTCTGAGACTCTGCCTTGCCGGACTTCGTGAGGCTGTTGAAAACCGTGGACTTGCCGACGTTGGGCAGACCGACTATTCCTACCTTCATACCGTTAGTGTATCAAATTGTAGCAATTTAGAGATGAGGGGGCGGTTCCCGGCGGAGCCTCTTGGGGAGGCGCAAGGCGCCGGTGACACCGGCGACGCCGGCCAGGATCAGGGCGAGCCCCACTAAAGCCCGTCCGGTGAACGGCTCGTCGAGGAAAACGGCCCCGTAAAAAAGAGCGATGGCGGGCATGAGGTAGGCGACGGTCGAGGTCCTCGTAGCGCCCACCCGTGCGAGCAGGCCGAAGTACAACAGGTACGCCACGCCGGTCCCCCCGGCCCCCAGCCCGGCGAGGGCGAGGAAGGTGCCGGCGCCAGGGAGCCCATCAGGGAGGCCGGAGGCGAGGGCGAGCGGGAGGGCGACGAGCGCGCCGGCGAGGTTCTGGCCAATGGCCGGGACGAGGATGGGGACGCCCTTCAGGCGCCGTCGGGCGAAGACGTTGCCGGCGGCGTAGCTCAGGGAGCCGAGGAGAACGGCCCCGCCGCCGAGGAGCACGCCGGCCTGCGAAGTCGCGCCGCCACCTTCCGGGTCGCCGGTAACGAGGATGCCGACGCCCGCGAAGCCCAGGAGTAGCCCGGCGAGGCCCAGAGCGTTCGGGCGCTCCTGCGGGAAGAACGGCAGGGAGAGGACGAGCAGGGCGGTAAACAGGGGGACGGTAGAGTTGAAGATCGAGGCCGCCCCGCTCGCTATGAACTTCTCACCCCAGGCTATCGCCAGGTACGGCAGCACCGCATTCACCACGCCCAGGAACAGCAACGGCCACCGGAGGGCGAGGAGGCTCCCAAGAACGCTCTTCGGGTCGTCGTTCGCCGGTAGCAGCCCGGGGACGCGGTTGCGGAGCAGGGGGATGGCGGCCAGGAGCGTCAGGGAGCCCAGGACGAGGCGGGCGAGCACGATCCCGGCCGGCGAAACCTCGACGAGTGCGACCTTGATGAACAGGAACGACGCGCTCCACAGCGCTGCGAGCGCCAGGAGCAGCAATACCTCGCGCCCCCTCACGCCCACCCCGCCGGCCGGAGAACGTCTCCAGCCCCCCGGCCAATGTTCAACTGTGCGATAGAATTAATCTCTGCATCGGACCACGAGTTTTATCAGAGAGGAGACCGCGATGTCCCGAGAGGAACGCACCTCGCGCACGCGGTTCTCTTCGCTAGAGAGGTAGATTTTGGATCGGCAGCTGCAGATACAGATCCTGCTCGACCACTACAAGAGGCCACGCCACCGGGGCCCGCTGGAGGACGCCGACGTGGAGATGCCCGGCGGCAACCCCGGCTGCGGCGACGTGGTGGTAGTGTACCTCAAGAGCGCCGACGACCACGAGCACATGGAGGGCGTCTCTTACGAGGGCGAAGGCTGCACCATCAGCATGGCGGCCTCCTCGATGCTCCTGGAGCAGGTCGTCGAGGGCGACCTGACGATGGACGAGGTCCTGGAGATGGACTACAACGAGATGATCGACCAGCTCGGACGCCAGATCGTCGCCAGCCGCCCCAAGTGCGCCACTCTAGGCCTGGGCACCCTGAAAGCCGCGATCAGGAAGTACCAGAAAGACAAACGCCTCTCCGACGCTGGCGTCTCCCGCCCGGAAGCCCCACCCGAAGACGCCGGAGAGGACCTGGTCTTCGGCGAGGGCGCCGTGGAGGCCGCTTCGCGGCCCGGAGGAGTAACGAATAGAGAGTAGAGGAAATACTACTCCCTACTCTCCAAGACTACTTCCTCAAAGCCAGGGCTCCCGCGGCGGTCGCGGCGAGGGCGAGGAGGCAAACCTGGACCACCGCGGCGAAGGCGAGGCCGAGGAGGTAGAGCCGCCACGCTTCTTCGGGTGAAAGGGCGGTCCCCAGCACCTCCCCCAGAGCCACGGCGGTGCTCTCGGCCCCGACTCTCCTGATGGCGAGCACCGCGCCCGCCGCGGCCCCGACGGCGAACACCGGCGCCGCCACGGCGCCGCCCAAGAGCCCGGCGAGCGCCCCTCCCGGAGGCGCCTCCTCCCCGGAGGCCCGCGCCGCACGCCGCCCGCAAGCCGCGCCGAGGAAACCGGCGGCGACGATCCCGCCCAAGGGGCCGAAGAGCGAGGCCAGAAACCCGACCACGCCCCCAATGCCACCCCACGACATCCCGACCCGAACAGCGCCGGCCGCCTTCTCTCTCCACCCCCGCACGTCCGCATTCTAGCGGCCCGGCGACGTGTCGGCGGACGCTCACGGGCGGAGGATGGTAAAGTCTGGCGACGACGGGTTCTTGACCGACGAGACGTAGGAGTACGGGGGGCTGGTGAGCCGGTGATCCGGGTAGCAATAGTGGACGACCAGAGGCTGCTGGCGGACGGGCTCGCCAGGATGATCGGGGCGCGCCCCGGGACGGAGGTCGTCGGTTGCGCCCACGACGGCGAGAGCGGCGTCCAGATGTGCCTCGAAGTCAAGCCCGACGTCGTCCTCATGGACATCAGCATGCCCATCATGAACGGCGTCGAGGCCACGCGGAGGTTGCGCGACCTCCTCCCCGAAGCGAAGGTGCTCATCCTCACCGTCCACGCCGACGACATGCACGTCTTCCAGGGCATAAAGGCCGGCGCTACCGGCTACCTCCTCAAGGACTGCACCCCCGAGGACCTCTCTCGCGCCATAGAGACCGTACACGCCGGCGACACCATCATGGCTCCCGAGATCGCCCGCAAGATGCTCCTCGCCTTCGAGCAGGCGGACAAGGAGGAGCCCTCCGCCCCCACCCTCACCGAGCGCGAGACCGAGATCGTGACCGCCCTCGCCCGCGGCGCCGGCAACAAGCAGATCGCACGCTCTTTGAACATCTCCGAGAAGACCGTCCGCAACCACGTCTCCAACATCTACAAGAAGCTGCATATCTACGACCGCACCCAGGCCGTCCTCTACGCCATCCGCGAGGGCCTCGTGGACGTGGACGGTACTTAGAAGGTAACCAGGGCTCTGGTCTTGACACCCGAGCGCCGATCAAAGCGCCGCGTTCAGGGAAGCTTCTGGACCCACTACTCGGCAAGCTCGCACCCGGCCCCAGATTCCGATGCCGAAAAGACCGGGCATGCTGGTCACGTCCGCTATCGAATAGGGCTTGACGGTGCTGGACGACTTGATTTTCACGTCCGTGTTGGATAGGTCTTCCAAAAGCCTTCTAGGCAAATGTTGGCATCGGTGTCCGTGTAGCCGCCGTCAGAGATAATGGGTCCTCCTCTTGCGATGCCGACTCCCCCAAACACGGTCTGGTTCGACGGGTTTGTGGTGTAACCGCCGTTTCTTACGATCATAATCCCCTCCGGGATCAGGC